>NZ_JBFAKG010000012.1:0-19248 GCF_040655595.1 Saccharopolyspora sp. NPDC050389 | reverse complement strand
TGAGGACCGGCGAGCGGCCGATCGTCTGGTCGCTGGACGACCGGATGCGCGCGGGCCGTCGCGCCGCCCCACGGAGGTGAGCGACACGACCACGACCGAGTCCGCCGGGCTGGTGCTCGCGCCGGAGGCACAGGACCTGTTGTTCCGCCGGGCCCGCACCGCCAACAGCTTCGCCCCGGAACCGGTGACCGACGCGCAGCTGCGGGCGATCTACGACCTGCTGCGCTGGGCGCCGACCTCGGCGAACACCCAACCGCTGCGCATCACCGCGCTGCGCACCCCGGCCGCCAAGGCGCGGCTGATCCCGCTGATGGCCGAGGGAAACCGCGCCAAGACCGAGTCCGCGCCGGTCACGCTGCTACTGTCGGCGGACCGGCGGTTCGACGAGCACCTGCCCAGGCTTTTGCCGCACGCGCCGCAGATGCGCGAGATGTTCGCCGACCCGCAGGCGCGGGAGGCGGCCGCGGACTACAACGCGACGCTGCAGGCCGGCTACGCGATCCTGGCCATCCGGGCGGCCGGGCTGGCCGCCGGGCCGATGCTCGGCTTCGACCCGGCCGGGATCGACGCCGAGTTCTTCCCGTCCGGGCGGCGGCACGTCGTGCTGGTGGTCAACATCGGCAGGCCCGGCGTCGACCCGTGGTTCGACCGGCTTCCCCGGCTCGACTACGCGGAGGTCGTCGAGACCCTGTGACCACAGTGGACGATCAGTCGGTGAACAGGTCCGGGAGCGGGCGGCGGTCGGCGCGCGGCACCGGGATCGCCGGCGGGTAGCCGATCCGCATCAGCAGCTGCGGCACCCCGCCGAGGCCGAGCTCGACGCTCAGCCCGGCGCGGACCTCCGACAGCCGCAGCGGTTGCGTCATCACCGACGCGACCAGGCCCAGCCGCGTCGCCTCCAGCCAGGCTCGCTCCGCGGCCTCGCCGGCGAGCAGCTGGTCTCGCGGGCCGTCCGTGATCGTGCTGAAGACCAGCACCGATTCCTGCGCCAGCCACCGGGCGATCTGCTCCTGGTCGGGCAGGCGGGTGGCGCCGGTCGCCAGGCCGGTCGCGGACACGCCGCGCGCCGGCAGCGCGTCCTCCGGCAGCCCCTCGTCCGGGATCGGCGCGATCCAGGCGCCCAGCTCGCGCTGGTAGCTCTTGTCGTCGTGGTTGGCGCGCGCGGCGTAGCCGAGCAGGCGCGCCAGCGCGTGCTCCTCCGCCGGTCCTTCCACCCAGGTCGCCTGCGTGGTCGCCGCGGCGACCACGGCGGCGCGCGCCAGGTGCGGGACCGGCCGCCCGGTGAAGGCGGCCCGGAAGCTCACGCGGCGGGCGATGGCCTGGCGGCGCTCCCGGTCGATCGCGGTCGCCGGCAGCCGGTGCGTGCCGATCACCGTCGCATCGCCGTCCCGTTCGGCGTCATCGGCGTGCCACTGGACGTCGACCGCCCAGCCGAGCCCGCGCATCGCGATCGCCAGGTTGGCGACCGCCGCACCGCACGACATCCGCCGGTCGCGGCCGTCCGGATCGTGCTGAACGAGCTCCGGCGTCGAGCGCGGCCGCAGCACGGCGGCGCGCCCCTGCACCCGCAGCGACCAGGGCTGCGTGTTGTGCACGGACGGCGCGCGGCGCACCGCCTCGGCCAGCACCGCCACCTCTTCCGGGGTCCACGGGCGCTCGTCGGCGGCTTCGGGCGACTGGCCGCGGAGCATCGGGAGCCAGGACATGCGTCGATCACCTCCACGCGTCGGCAAACACCACGACAGTGCCGTCGACGGCAGGCCGCCAGCAGAGGAGAAGGTCCCGGCTGTGACCGGTCCCGCACTCACCGCAAGTGATCACCGGTGGCGATCTGGCCAACTCGGTCGGCGAATTTCGGCGTTTTGGCACTGGCGTACCGGCGGGTGCTGCGACCAAGCTGGGCGCGATACCGAAGGAGGACTGCATGTCGACAGCACCGCGCGACACCGCGTTGTGGCACCCGTTCGCGGACATGTTCCAGGTCAAGAACAGCCAGTTCTGCGTCAGCAAGGCCGACGGGGTCTGGATCTACGACCAGGAAGGCCGCCAATACCTCGACGGCACCGCGAGCCTGTGGTACGCCAACGTCGGCCACGGCCGCACCGAGATCGTCGAGGCCGCCGCCGCCCAGATGCGCGAGCTCGAGTCCTACTTCGTGTTCAACGACTTCACCAACCCGCCGGCCGAGGCGCTCGCCGACCGGCTCTCGCAGCTCGCCCCGATGGACGGCGCGAAGATCTTCCTCACCACCGGTGGCGGCGAGTCGATCGACACCGCCGCCAAGCTGGCCCGGCAGTACTGGGCGCAGCGCGGGCAGCCGCAGCGCACCCACATCCTCAGCCGCGGCAACGCCTACCACGGCACCAACGGCATGGGCACCAGCATCGGCGGGATCGAGGCCAACCAGGCCGGGTTCGGCCAGCTCGTGCCGGAGGCCAGCCGGGTCTCCCACGACGACGCCGAGAGCCTGCGGGAGGCCATCGACCGGCTCGGCGCCGACCGGATTGCGGCGTTCTTCGCCGAGCCGGTGATGGGCGCCGGCGGGCTGTACCCGCCGCAGCCGGGCTACCTGGAGGCCGCGGCCAAGATCTGCGCCGAGCACGACATCCTGTTCGTCGCCGACGCGGTGATCTGCGGCTTCGGCCGGGTCGGCAGCTGGTTCGGCGTCGAGCGGTGGGGCCTGCAGCCCGACATGATCACCTTCGCCAAGGGCGTGACCAGCGGATACCTGCCGCTGGGCGGCGTGGTGGTCGCCGAGCGGGTGGCCGAGCCGTTCTGGAACCACCCGGGCCGCCCGTTCCGGCACGGCGCGACCTACTCCGGGCATCCCACGGTGGCGGCCGCGGCGCTGGCCAACCTGGACATCCTGGAGCGCGAGAAGCTGCTGCCGCGGGCCAACGAGCTGGAGCGCCCGCTGCACGACGCGCTGCAGCAGCTCGCCGACCACCCCGCCGTGGCCGAGGTGCGCGGCGGCACCGGCCTGCTCGGCGCGGTCGAGCTGGCGCCGGACGTGCTGGCCGCCGACCCGGGCGCCGTGGGCCGCGCGCAGCTCGCGATCCGCGACCTGGGCGTGATCGTGCGCCCGCTGGGCAAGGCGCTGGCGGTGTCGCCGCCGCTGATCATCAGCGAGTCGGAGATCGACCTGATCGGCAAGGCGATGCGGGAGGGCCTGGATAGCCTCGTGTAACCCGTTCGGGGTGCCCGCGAGCCGCGGGCACCCCGGCGCCGGGCGGTTCCCGATCAGCGGGCGGGAACACGCCGTTGTGGAACCGATACGTACCGGTCTGTACCAACCGCGATTCGTCACGTACGTTTCTGGCCAGACCACTGTGAACGGCTCGCCCGACACTCGGCAGGTTCCGCACGTGGCGCCGAAACGCGCTGCGCCGGAACGGTGTTTCGCCGGAGATCGTCCACAACAGACAGTCAAGGGATAGCGAGAAGATGCACCAAGCCACCTGAGGCGCCGCACCGGGCGACGCCGAGCGGTCGCCGCGTGGTGCGCACGCCGGAGAGATCGACAGGCCAGCCCGGAACCGAGCCGCGAGCGGTGATTCGAGTAGTGCCGCCCCTGTAGACAAGCCACCCGCTCGAGTTGGCAAAATAAGGCTCGCGGGTGAAAGCGCGCAGCGGACGCGGATGGAGGACGACAACCAGGTGAACACCCAGACCGCACAAGTCGACGATCTGCGACTCATCGCGCTGCCCAGCGCGGTGAACTGCACCGAGATGTTCGTCCGGTTCACCCTCGCCGAATGGTCCCTGCGGGAACTGATCGAGGAGACCTCGCAGCTCACCACCGCGCTGGTGACCGCGGCCGTCGACAGCGCGAACCCCGAATCCCCCGGTTTCATCACCGTCCGCCTGCGGCTCAGCGGCGAGAGCCTCGTCACCGAGGTCGAGGACGAGCTGGCGAACGTCCCGCCGGCGCTGGCGCCCGGATTCGCAGGCGGCCGCTGCGGCGCGACTGCCCTGCGCGGTGGCGGCACCCTCGTGTGGTGCGAGCTGCCGCTGCCTGGTGGCGTCTCGGCGAACGCGGTGCCGCTGCCGCGCCGCTCCCGCAACAAGCGCGCCCAGGCCGAGCACCCGGTCGACGAGACGGCCGAGATCGATCCCGAGGTGATCAAGCGCCTGCTCACCGGCCTGAGCAACACCGACCTGACCTGAGTTTCGCCGGGGATGCCTGCGGGCATCTCCCCTGGCATGGACCATCTGAGCAACCGAATCGAGTTGGCGCAGCAGCTGCGGGTCGACTCCGTGCGGGCCAGCAGCGCCGCCGGTTCCGGGCATCCCACGTCGTCCATGTCGGCCGCCGACCTGATGGCCGCGCTGCTGGACGGCCACCTGAGGCTGGACTTCGACCACCCCGAGGATCCGCGCAACGACCACCTGATCTTCTCCAAGGGCCACGCCTCTCCGCTGTACTACTCGTGCCTGAAGGCGGTCGGCGCGATCGACGACGCCGAGCTGCTCACCTTCCGCGAGTTCGGCAGCCGCCTGGAGGGCCATCCGACGCCGGTGCTGCCCTGGGTCGACGTCGCGACCGGTTCGCTCGGCCAGGGCCTGCCGATCGGCGTGGGCCTGGCGCTGACCGCGCAGCGGCTCGACCGGCTGCCTTACCGGGTGTGGGTGCTCTGCGGCGACAGCGAGATGTCCGAGGGATCGATCTGGGAAGCGCTGGAGCACGCCGGGCACGAGCAGCTCGACAACCTGATCGCGCTGGTCGACGTCAACCGGCTCGGCCAGACCGGGCAGACGATGCACGGCTGGGATCTCGACGCCTACGCCACCCGGGCCTACGCCGCCGGATGGCGGGTGCTGCAGATCGACGGCCACGACCCGGAGCAGGTGGAGGCCGCGCTGAAGGACGCCGAGGCCGGCGACGGGCGGCCGGTCGCCGTGCTGGCGGCCACCAAGAAGGGCAAGGGCGTCGCCGAGGTCGAGGACCGGCCGGGCTTCCACGGCAAGGCGCTGGTGCATCCGGAGGAGGCGATCCGCGAGCTCGGCGGCATCCGCGACCTGCGGGTGACCTGCGCGAAGCCGACGGGCGACGAGACGCCACACGTCTTCCCGGTGCCCGGCGGCGGGCTACCGGCGTTCGAGCCCGGCACCGAGGTCGCCACCCGCAAGGCCTATGGCGAGGCGCTGCGCGCGCTCGGCGACCGCCGCGGCGACGTGGTCGCGCTCGACGGCGAGGTGTCGAACTCGACCTTCTCCGAGCTGTTCCGCGACGCCCACCCGGACCGCTACTTCGAGATGTACATCGCCGAGCAGCAGCTGGTCGCCGCGGCGATCGGCATGCAGGTGCGCGGGTGGGTGCCGTTCGCCTCGACGTTCGCCGCGTTCCTCAGCCGCGCCTACGACTTCATCCGGATGGCCGCGGTGAGCCGGGCGAACCTGCGCCTGATGGGCTCGCACGCGGGCGTGTCCATCGGCGAGGACGGGCCGTCGCAGATGGCGCTGGAGGATCTCGCCGAGTTCCGCGCGGTGCACGGCAGCACGGTGCTCTACCCGTGCGACGCCAACCAGACCGTGCAGCTGGTCGCGGAGATGGCCGACCGCGACGGCATCAACTACCTGCGGACGACCCGCGGCGCCACGCCAGTGATCTACGAGCCGGGCGAGGAGTTCCCGGTCGGCGGCTCGCGGGTGGTGCGCGACGGCGACGACGTCACGCTCGTCGGCGCGGGCATCACCCTGCATGAGGCGCTCCAGGCGGCGGAAACGCTTGCGCGGGAAGGCATCCAGGCCCGCGTCATCGACCTGTACTCGATCAAGCCGGTGGACGTCGACGCGCTGCGGCGGGCCGCCGCCGAGACCGGCGGGCTGATCACGGCCGAGGATCACTGGCCGGAAGGCGGCCTCGGCGAGGCCGTGCTCAGCGCCCTCGCGGGCACCGGAGCGCCGGTGCGCGTGCTGGCGGTGCGCGGCATGCCCGGCTCCGGCACGCCTGCCGAACTGCTCGGGCAGGCGGGCATCGACGCGCCCGCCATCGCCCTCGCGGCCCGCGAGATGGTCGCCGTCTGACCACTGTGGACTATCAGGGCATCGACGACAGGGAGAGCAACGCGGCGAGCGCGGCAAGCAGCGCGAACACCACCGAGTAGCCGCCGAACACCTCGGCCAGCGCCGCGCCGCCCCACGGCGACAGCGCGATGGCCACCTGCACGGGCGCGGAGAGCATCCCGTTGAGCCGCCCGAACTGCGCCGCGCCCCAACGATCGCTGATGGCCGTGGCCTGCAACAGGGTGAACATGCCTCGCGTGGAACCGGCCAGCACGGCCGCCGCGATCAGCAACGCCGCCGGACCCGGAATGACGGCCAGCAGCCCGGTCGTCGCCGCGCCGGCCGCGATCACGATCGCCATCCGGCCGCGCGCGGTGGTGTTCCGCGACAGCCGCCCGTAGCCGAGCCGGCCGCAGACCTGCCCGACACCGCCGAGCCCGAGCGCGACCGCGGCCAGGCCGGTCGACTGCCCGCGTTCGAGCAGCAGCGGCACCAGGTTGACCACCACGGCGTAAAGCGCGAAGGCGCCCAAGCTCATCGCCGCCGCGAGCACGATGAAGGCCCGGCTCCGCGCCACCGCTCCCGGATCGCCCTGCCGGGCCTGCTCGGCGCGCGCCACGCGCGGCCATTCGCCGCGCAAGCCGAGCGCATGGGCGGGAATCGTGATCAGCCCGAAGATCACGGCGAGCACGACGACCGTCGTCCGCCAGTCCAGGCGAGCGTTGAGGAGCGCCGTCAGCGGCGCGAACACGGTGCTCGCCAAGCCCCCGGCGAGGGTCACGGCGGTCAGCGCCGCCACCCGCCGCGAACCCCACCACCGCGTCAGCGCGGCGAAGGCGGGCGGGTAGAGCGTGCCGGAGGCGGCGATCCCGACGACGAGCCAGGCGCCGAAGTAGCAGGCGAGGTTCGGCGCGGCGGCGACGCCGATCAGCGCCGGGACCGCCAGCACCGAGCCCGCCGTCATCACCGGGCGCGGGCCCGAGCGGTCCAGCCACCGCCCGACCAGCACGCCGGTCAGCGCCGCGACGATCTGGCACGCCGAGAACGCCGCCGTCAGCACCGCGACCGACCAGCCGGTGTCCGCGCTGATCGCCGGTGCCAGCACGGGAAAGGCGTAGAACAGCACGCCCCAGCTCGTGATCTCCGTGCCGCACAGGACCACCAGGACGCGGCGCCGCGCGGCTTCGCCGAGCCCGCTCACCGCGCTCATCTCGGCGCCTCGCGGCTTTCCACCATTCCCGCCAGCCACATCCGCGCCGTCATCGCCGCGTCGCGTGTGCGTGCCGCGCGGGAGGGGTAGCCGGATGTCGACCCAACCGGCTCGACGGGCGGGGGGAACGATGCCCGTACCCGATCGCGGAGAACTGCTCAGGTTCCTCTGCCACGTGCGCTTCCCGGCCACCAAGCAGGAGATCTACCAGCAATGCGTCGCCCTCGGCGCACCGGCGGCGCACCTGGAACGCCTCCAAAGCCTGCCCGACGGCGTCTTCGTCGAGCCCGACACCGTGCTGCAAGCTCTTCCCCACCCGACGCCGTGAATCATCCATATAGGACAAATCGGCGGTCACTGCTGTCGTTTCCGCCTGGCGTGCCACCAAACCCCGAACGCGCCGGCGGCGGTGCAGAGGGCCAACGCGATCGAGCTCAGCACCAGCCCGCTCAGCAGGCAGAGCAACGCCAGCACCGCGACGAGGGCGAGCACCAGGAACACCAGCAGCCGGCGCATGCCGCCCCAGCTCCGGCCACTGTCGAACCGGGCGAACTTCTCCGCCAGCCGGGGATCACCTGACACCAGCGCGGATTCGATCTCGGCGAGCCTGTCCCGCTCGTGCCTGCTCAACATGATGAGCTCCTAGCTACGTTCCCTTCGACCCCAACGAGGTACCCGCCCCCCACCTGCCTCAAGCCCTTCCAGATTGGCACGCCGGAGTTCGCCGCCCTACGCGGCAGCCGGGTGATTTTCCGGCACGCACAGCGACCGCGGCGATCACTGATCGTTGCCATCGACGCGCGCGAGCGCGCAGCCGGCTCATTGCCGACCGCGCGCTCGCGGTGTGATCGCTATCGGTCAGGGCGTCGAGCAGGCGCCTGCGGCGCACTCGGACAGCCAATTCGAAAAGTCCTGGTCGTAGCTCGAGCCGATGGTGCGGGTGAGGAAGTCGCGCGCGCCGTTCCAGTCACCCTGGCGGTAGTAGTTGAGCACGGTGCCGAGCTCGGCGCGGTGCCGCTCGAACATGTACCGGACCGCGAGATATCCCCACCGGTAGACCCGGTTGGAGTCGGCGTTGTAGGCGGTGTCCCACAACTCGCTCAGCCTGTAGGTGCCCTTGCCGGCCTCGTCGATCGCTTCCTGGTACGGCAGGTTGCGGTAGGAGTAGGAGATGTACTCGCCGACGCCCTCGATCCACCACACCGTGGGCGTGCTGGTCGACGCCGCGAAGTCGCCGTACATGTTGAAGCGCCCGTCGAGGTAGTGCGTGTACTCGTGGTTGAGGTTCCAGATCTCGAAGGTGGGCCGCTGCCATTCGGCCTCGTAGGCGATGAACCGCGGCAGGTTGCCCGGCTTCGTGGGGTCGCCTTCGAGGTACATGCCGCCGTTGTTGGTGCTGATCCCGAAGATCACGCCCGCGTAGGTCTGGTAGTCGGCGCTGGAGTCGAACGCGACCACCTCGATGGTCGTGTTGTTGTCGTCCGCCACCGGCTGGCCGCCGTCCTGGACCTTGTCGTGGAAGAAGGCGTCCTGGCCGGTGAGGCTGGTACAGCTGGCCGCCAGTTCCTCGGCCGCCATCTGCTGAGCGCGGATGCTGATGCTCGGCGAGCAGGTGTGCTTGACGGTCAGGACCGCGTCGGTCAGCCGCTGCTGCAGATCGCAGGTGCCGTATTCGCCGCAGTTCTGCTTGTCGTAGTAGTCGGTCATCTGGGCGACGCTCACCCACAGCGGCGCGGTCGGGCCGGTCATCTGACTGCGGCCGAGCAGGTCCTTGAGCATCGGCCGGACCTTGTCGCGCAGCGCCTCGTGCTGCACGAAGCGCCCGAGCTCGAGGCCCGCGTTGGCGGTCAGGAAGCGGTTCTTGGTGCCGAGCAGGTCGAGGTGCTGCGTCGCGAAGGTGTGCACGGTGTCCACCACGCTCGGGTCGGCGTGGACCGCGTCGACGAAGTCCGGGAACTGGTGCCCGCGGAACAGCACGGTGTAGACGCTGTTGACCGCGTTGACCATCCAATAGAACTGGTCGTAGGACGAGTCGTAGGCGGTGAGCAGCCGCTTGACGACCTCCAGGTAGCGGCCGTTCTCGGTGGAACTGTCGATCAGGATGACCGATTCGGAGAGAATCTGGCCGCTCTCGTCGCTGACCGTTCCGGACTTCGGGTTGCCGAAGAACGCGTCCAGCCCGCCCTGGATCGCCGCCTTGAGCGCCGGCCCGTACTCACCCACGCTTCCCGGGTCGCCCCACTGGACGTAGTACCCGGCGCGCAGGAAGAGCACCAGCTGCAGGGTGTTCGTGCTGTTGTCGCCGGGATAGGCGGCGGCGTTGTCCCGGAGCGCATTGGCGACCGTGACCATCTGCTCTTCCCGGAACGCCCCGTGGGCGTCACCGCCGGTAAGGCGGAACAGCGTGTTGATGCAGTCGGGGGTGGCAGACTGGATCTGACGGACGAGTTCACTTCCGGTATTGCCGGTGAACTGTGACGGATCGCAGTCCGGCGCCTGCACCTCAGCCTGCATCGAAGGGCGCGGCCGGAACGGGAAGTCCTGCATTTCAAAGTACTTGCGCCGCTGGGCGGAGTCGTCCGCGGGCAGCGGCGGGCGGTCCTTGGCCTCCAGCGTGCGGGCCGGGCGCATTTCCGTTGGCGCGGTGGGCTTTTCGGCCGGGCCCGGCGCCGACTGCGCGACGGCGGGCGAAATCAGGGCCAAGACCAGGCTGAGCAGCAGAATTCGAAGCACGGCTGAACGCCGACTTCGGGCAGCACGAGGCAATCTGATCGGCACGTTCGACCTCCTAGCGAGGAAGAAGCGGTCAGGGGGCGAAGCGAGATACCGGTCTCCCGCTCCTGGAACGTGCGCACGCGATGGGAATTCTGTCATCAGAAGGACATCTGGCCCCATAACCGGCGCTATACAGTTCGGCTATGACGATCGAGATCCGGCAGCTCCGGATGATCTGCGCGATCGCGGAAGCCGGCAGCATCACGCGCGCCGCGGCCCGGATGGAACTCACCCAACCGGCGCTTAGCAACCAGCTGCACGCGATCGAACGGATGCTGGGCGCTGAGCTGTTCGTCCGAAGCCGCACCGGCGTCGTGCCGACGGAGTTCGGGCGGCGGACCCTCGATCGCGCCCGGATCGTGCTGTCGGAGGTCGATTCCCTGTTCGGCGGCGCCGGCAGCCCGCCTGCGTCGACCGAGCCGCTGCACCTGGGATGTGCCCATCTCGCGTGCGTTTCGAGCATCGTGGACCGCGTTCAGGCCGCCCCGCTGGGACGTTCGGTCATGCTGCACGTGGAGTCTTCCGCCGCGATGCTGGCCGATTCCCTCGCTCGCGGCCAGTACGACGCGGCTTTGCTGGGCATCGTGGCGGGTTTCGACGTTCCGCTGGAACGGCCGGTCACCAGCCGCGTGCTGATCCCGCGCTATCCGTGCTTCGTCGCGCTGGCCGCCGGCCATCGGTTGGCCGACCGCGACCAGGTGCGGCTGGGCGACCTGCGCGATGAGGCGTGGATCGGGCCGCCCGGCGCCGACGACGGCTCGCTGGCCGCGCTCCGCGCCGCCTGCCTGGAAGCCGGGTTCGAGCCCCAGATCCGCTTCGAGGCGCCCAGCGGCGGCGGCCGGGAGCTGGTCGTCAACGGCCACGGGATCCGGCTGGTGGAGCCGACGTTCGCCGCGCCGCCCGGCACCGTCGTCCTGCCACTGGAAGGAGATCCGCTGGTCGCGCGGCTGGTGGTCGCCTGGCGGCCGGACCGCATCTCCCGGGAGCAGGCGGATCTGCTCTACCGGGAGATCGCCCGGGCATATCTGCTGCACGTCGCGGACAATCCCCTGTTCCACCGCTGGTGGCAGGCCCATCCCGAGATGCACCCGGTCCTCTGAGCCGGTTTTCCCGCTCGCACGGCCGGTTCCACCGAAGGTTGCCCCTGCGCAACCGCGCGAGGTATGACAATGTCCATGATTGAGCCTCGCTACGCATCCTCCGCGCGCGGAATTCCGCGGTGTCCGGCCACTTCCCGAACCGGCCGGTGACCGGGGCGTGGCCATCGACGATGCTCTGAACTCCAGTGCCGCCGCCCAGACCCGGCGGCACGTGCAGCGCCGGACCATCCGGGCGCTGATCTGCTCGCAGATCCTGGCCGGCGCCGGGCTGTCCTCCGGCGTGGTCGTCGGCGCGCTGCTGGCCGAGGACATGCTCGATTCCAAGCGCTGGGCCGGTATCACCAGCGCTCTGTTCACCCTCGGCGCCGCCGTCGCCTCGCTGCTGATCGGCCGGTTGTCGCAACGCGGCGGCCGCCGCAGCGGCCTCTCGGCCGGCTACGCCATCGGCGCGCTCGGAGCACTCGGGATCGTGGTGGCGATCCTGCTGAACAACGCCGCGCTGCTGCTGATCTCGTTCCTGCCGTACGGCGCGGGGACGGCGACGAACCTGCAGGCCCGCTACGCGGGAGCAGATCTGGCGGATCCCGCGCACCGCGGGCGCGCCCTGAGCATCGTGCTGCTGGCGACCACGGGCGGCACGGTGCTCGGCCCGAACCTCACAGAAGTCACCGGCTCAGCAGCAGAATCCGTTGGCCTGCCGGCGTTGTCCGGGCCGTTCCTGCTCTCCGCCGTCGCCTACGGCGCGGCGGCGCTGCTGCTGACCGCGTTGCTGCGCCCAGATCCGCTGCTGACCGCGCGAGCGCTGGCCGCTCAACCGGATTCCGGCCCGGCACAGCTCGGCGGGAACGGGCCGCGCGGCGGGCTGGCGCTCGGCGCGGGCGCGATGGTGCTGACCCAGCTGGTCATGGTGGCGGTGATGACCATGACGCCGATCCACATGCGCGACCACGGTCACGGGCTCGCCGAGACCGGCTTGGTGATCGCCGTGCACATCGCGTGCATGTACCTGCCGTCGCCGCTGACCGGCGCGCTCGCCGACAAGCTCGGCCGACGCGCGGTGATCGCGGCCGGCGGCGTCGTGCTGCTGGCCGCCGGACTCGTCGCGGCGCTCGTCCCGGAGCATTCCGTCGCCGGACTGGCGGTCGGGCTGGGATTGCTCGGGCTCGGCTGGAATCTCGGCCTGCTGGGCGGGACCGCGATGGTCACCGACGCCGCCCCGCTCGCGAACCGGGCCCGGCTCCAGGGCCGGGTGGACCTCGCCGTCTCGCTGGCCGGCGCGACGGCCGGGCTGTCCAGCGGGCTCGTGATGGCCTCGACGAGCTACAGCGCGCTGGCCATCGGCGGCGGCGTGCTCGCCGTGTGCGTGCTGCCGTTCCTGATCCGCATCGGTCAGGCCGGCGAGTAGTGCACGACCCCTTCGACCTTCTCCTTCGCGAGCTTGCCCTGCAGGCTCAGGACGTCCAGGTGAGCGGCGGTTTCCAGCACCGCCATCATCTGGTTGAAGGGATCGCCGAGTTCGTCGAAGCTGCGCTCGCGGCGGGTCCAGGTCAGCGCCCGCGCCGCCTCGTACGCGGTGCTCGCGCCGTTCACCACGACGGCCGCCATCGCGTCCAGCCGGGCGTCGTGGTGGTCGAGCAGCTCGTCGACGCGCTGGTGGACGCTGTCGGTGGCCGGGCCGTGCGCGGGCAGCAGCCGCATGTCGGGCAGCGCGCGGACGAGCCGCAGCGACGCCATGTAGTCGCGCAGCGGAACCTCGCTGGGGGCCTGCTCGAACCCGATGGACGGCGTGATGTGCGGCAGCACGTGGTCGCCGGCGAACATCAGCCCGGCGGCGTCGTCGATGAACACCAGGTGGCCGCGGGTGTGGCCGGGCGTGGCCAGCGCACGCAGGGGCCGGTCGGCGAGCGTGATGTCGGTGGACTCGCCGATCCACTCGTCGGGTTCTTCCCAGAAGTTCGGGCCGCGCGGGCCGTCCTCGCGGGCGGCGATGACCGCGTCGCGCACCGGCTTCGCGCCGCATTCGGCGAGCAGCTCGATCTGCTTGGTCAGCGGCCGGTGCCCGGGGTCCTTCAGGACTTCGATGGTGTGCCGCTCGTCCTCGCCCAGCAGCACCTTGGCGCCGAACTCCTGCCGCAGCGCCACCGCCTGCGTGTAGTGGTCGCGGTGCGCGTGGGTGACCAGGAACCGGTTGATGTCGCCCAGCCCGGCGCCGATCTGGCGCAGCGCGGCGGCGAGCTGCTCGCGCGCCTCGTCCAGCGCCCAGCCGCCGTCGACGAGGGTCAGCGTGTCGCCGTCGGCGATCGCGTAGACGTTCACGGCGCGCAGGCCGTCGCTGGGAAGGGGCAGCGGGATCCGGTGCACGCCCGGCGCGACTTCGTACGCGCCCGGCTCGATCCATTCGTGCCGCGAGTCGCCCATGACCACACCTCCAAGCGCGCCCTGACCTGGGCGGTCCATCAGGAGTACCACACGCATACCAACCAGTCAGTACGCCGACGACCACATCACGGCGCCGGATTCCGGCCCCGCCCGGCCGCCACACCCGGCGTCGCCCCGGCCGCCGCCGGGCACGCGAGGACACGTGAATCGCGGCCGAGCTGGGAAATTTAGCCACGCAAACGGAAGCCGGCAAGCCCGCGAACCGCCGCCCGGATCGTCCACACAGGACACCTCCGGGGGGCCGATGCCGAAATCGTGTCGTTCGTCACGTTCGACCGCTCAGCGCCTCGCAGGCACTCGACAGGGCGCAACGTTTCGGCTGCTCACGGGCCCGTGTGCACTTTGTGTCGCTATAGCAGCACAAAGTACGCACGGGCATCTAGCAGGGCAAACGCCCCACCAGGCGGAGCAATCGCCCCGGAGGCCGCCGACACGGTTCGGCGCCGGCGCGTTCCGGCCAGCGCGAAGCGTGGCATGTTCGTTCCAGAATGAGTTGTTGACTGGCGATATGGAATGGATGTTTCATTCTGTGCCGATGGGTCGCCTGCCGGTGGCTCCGCCGTTCGCCGCCAGCTGGAGCAGCCGTTGCCTGATCGAACCCGCGCCCCGCGCAAGCTGCGCCTGTGGGAGGCCCTGGCCCTGTCGGTGGGCCTGATGGGCCCGACCCTCGCGATGGGCCTCAACGGCGCAGGCGTCGCGGCCACCGCCGGGAAGGCCGTGCCGCTCGTCTTCGTCCTCGGCCTGATCGGCGTCGCCCTGGTCGGCTACGGGTTCTGGCGGCTCACGCAACACTTCAACCACGCCGGATCGGTCTACGCCCTGGCCGGGGCCACGATCGGCCCGCGCGCCGGATTCTTCGGCGGCTTCGCCCTGCTGGGCACCTACCTCTTCTTCCTGACCTGCACGCTCGCCGCGACCGGCGTCTTCGCGCACGCCTTCCTGCAGGCGCTGGGCATCCCGGCGGCGACACCATGGCTGGTCGTGGCGCTGCTCGCCGCCGTGGCGGTCGGCCTGCTCAACTCGCGCGACACCCGCTTCACCGCGCGCACCCTGCTGATCGTCGAGGGCATCGGGATCGTCGCGATGGCGGTGCTGGCGTTCGTGGTCATCGGCCGGGTGGCGGGCGGCTCGGCCCCGCGCGGGCAGACCCTCGACCTGTCGGTCTTCACCGCGCAGGGAACGACTTTCGGTGCGGTCATGACCGCGACCGTGTTCGCCTTCGTGTCCTGGGCGGGCTTCGAGGCGTGCGCGTCGCTGGGCGAGGAAACCGACAATCCGCGCCGGAACATTCCGCGGGCGCTGGTCGGCAGCGTGCTGCTGACCGGGCTGCTGTACGTCTTCGTGATGTTCGCCCAGACCATCGGCTTCGGCACCGACGAGGCCGGCGTCGCGGAGTTCGCCGGCTCCGAGGCCGCCCTCGCGACGCTCTCCGAGCAGTACGTCGGAGCCTGGTTCGCGCTGGTCATCGCGTTCACCGCGGTGGCGTCGGCGTTCGCCTCCGCGCTGTCGTCGTCGGCCGCCGCCGCGCGGCTGGTCTACGCCCTGGCCCGCGACGGCTTCGGCCCCGCCCGGCTGGCCCGGACCAGCCCACGCACCGGCGCACCGACCGCCGCGCTGGCGTTCGTGTGCGCGGTGGCGGCGATCCTGGTGGCGATTGTCGCAGGCTTCGGGGTTTCCGCGTTCGACACGTACTACTGGTTCGCGACCATCGGCGTGCTGTGCATCCTTGTCGCCTACGCCGTCGCCGGTGCCGGGGTCATCGCGTTCACGCTCTCCGGCCGCGCCTCGATCCCCAAGTACGAGATCGTGCTGCCGATCGCGGGCATCGCCTACCTCGGCTTCGTGATCTTCAAGCAGTCGGCCGGTCAACCCGCGCCGTTCTCCTACTTCCCGTGGATCGCCGGGGCCTGGTGCCTCGCCGGTGCCGTCGTGTTGCTGGCCGCCCCAGGGCTGGCCCAGCGCATCGGCGAGCGGCTGACCGCCGAACTCGCCGCCCAGGACCCGCAGGCCGAGAGGAGCGCGCTGTGACCACCGTTTTCGTCGCCACCTGCGATCTCGCCGGGCTGACCCGCGGACGGTCGGTGCCGGCCACCGAGCACGACGCGGTGCTGCGCGGCGGCGTCGGCTGGGTGCCTGCCGATCTGGCGGTGTCGGCGTTCGGCCCGATCGCCCCGGACAACGTCTTCGGCTCGCAGGGCGACCTGCGGCTGCGCCCCGATCCGGCCAGTGGGATCGACATCCCGGCCGACGGCGAGCAGCCGGGCCTGCGCCTGTACCTGGCCGACCAGACGCTGCCCGACGGCGCTCCGTGGCCGTGCTGCCCGCGCACGTTCCTGCGCGACGCGCTGGACGAACTGCGCGCCCGCACCGGTTTCGAGGTCGTCGCGTCGTTCGAGCACGAGTTCGTGCTCTCCGGGCTGCCCGCTTCGGCCCCGTTCTCGCTGCACCGGTTCCGGACCGCCGAGCCGTTCGGCTCGGATCTGGTGCGGCTGCTGGCGGACGCCGGGCTGCGGCCGGAGACGTGGCTGCCCGAGTACGGCGACGGGCAGTTCGAGATCACCCTGCACCCGGATTCCGCGCTGGTCGCGGCGGATCGCGCCGTGCTGCTCAAGGAACTCGTCCGCGACCTGGCCCGGCGACGCGGGCTGGGTGCGAGCTTCGCGCCGCTGCTGGATCCGGACGGGGTGGGAAACGGCGTCCACATCCACCTGAGCCTGCGCGACGCCGATGGCCGGCCGGTGCTCTTCGACGCCGGACGACCTGGCCGTCTGTCCACAGTGGGCACCCGCTTCGCCGCCGGTGTCCTTCGGCACGCGGCGGCGCTGACCGCGTGGACCGCGCCGAGCCCGGTGTCGTTCCTGCGGCTGACGCCGCACCGGTGGAGCGTCGGCGGCGCGTTCCTCGCCGAACGCAACCGCGAGGCGATGCTGCGGATCTGCCCGACCTCGGGCCCCGATCCGGCGGCGCAGTTCAACCTGGAGTACCGGGCCGCCGACGCCACCGCCAACCCGTGGCTCGCGCTCGGCGTGCTGATCCGGGCCGGGCTGGCGGGCCTGACCTCGGATTACGACGAGCCGGTGGTGTGGCCGGAGGAAGCCACCGAGGCCGACCTCGCCGGGGTGCCCGCGCTTCCCGACTCGCTCGAATCGGCGCTGAAAGCACTGGAATCCGACGATGTGGTGCGATCGTGGTTCGACCCGGATCTGCTGGCCACGCAGCTCTCGGTGAAGCGCACCGAACTCGCGCACCTCGACGGACTCGACGACGCGGAACGCACCCGGAGGATCGCGGATGTCTACTGAGGACCTCGCGGCGGCCATCGACGGCCTGCCGCTGGTGGACCACCACGTGCACGGCGCGCTGGCCGGGGAGGTCGACCGGCCGACGCTGGAACTGATGCTCACCGAATCCGACCGGCCGGTGCCGGCGTGGATGACGCAGTTCGACTCGCAGCTGGGCTTCGCCATCCGCCGCTGGTGCGCACCAGAGCTCGGCCTGCCCGCGCACGCCGACGCGGCCGATTACGTGGCGCGGCGGGAAGAACTCGGCGCCGCGGAGGTCACCCGGCGGCTGCTGGCGGCCAGCGGCATCGGGCGCTACCTGGTCGAGACCGGCTACAAGGGCGACGAGATCCTCTCCCCCGGCGAGATGGCGTCGGCCTCCGGCGTCCCGGCCGACGAGGTGGTGCGCCTGGAGGCCGTGCTGGAGGACCTCGCGCGCAGCGGGGTGAGCGCGGCCGAGCTGCCGTCGCGGTTCCCGGAGGTGCTCGCGGAGCGCACGGTCGATGCGGTCGGGCTCAAGAGCATCGTCGCCTACCGCTACGGCTTCGACTTCGATCCGGAACGCCCGTCGGAGGCGGAAGTCGTTGCCGCCGCCGGGAACTGGCTGCGGTCGGGCGCCACCAGGGTGGACGACCCGGTGCTGCTGCGGTTCCTGCTCTGGGCGGGCGTCGACCGGGGGCTGCCGTTGCAGCTGCACGCCGGGTACGGCGATCCCGACGTCGAGCTGCACCGCTGCGATCCGCTGCTGCTGACGCGGTTCATCAAGCTGGTCGAGCCGTCCGGGGTCGACCTGATGCTGCTGCACTGCTACCCGTTCCACCGCAACGCCGGCTACCTGGCCCAGGTGTTCCCGCACGTGTACTTCGACGTGGGGCTCGGGGTGAACTACAGCGGCGTCCGCTCCTCGGCGGTGGTCGCCGAGTCGCTGGAGCTCGCGCCGTTCGCGAAGATCCTGTTCTCCTCCGACGCCTGGGGCCCGCCGGAACTGCACCACCTCGGCGCGATGCTGTGGCGGCGGGGAATGCGCAAGGCGCTTTCGGAGTGGGTCGAGGCCGGCGAGTGGTCCGAGCCGGACGCGATCCGGGTGGTCCGCATGATCGGCCAGGACAACGCGCGCCGCGTCTACCGGCTGGACCAGCGGTGAAGCGGTTGCTCGCGGAGCTGGAGCGCCAGCTGGAGTCTGCAGTGGACATCCGCCACCGGATCCACGCCCAGCCCTGCGTGTCCGGCGGCGAAGGGCCCACCCTGGAGCTGGCGCTGGCGAATCTGCCGGGAGCGGTGACCAGGATCGGCGACACCGCCGCGGTCGTGCGGATCGGCGGCGAAGGCCCGGCCGTCGCGGTGCGAGCGGAGCTCGACGCGCTCGCGATCACCGAGCGAACCGGTGTCGACTGGGCATCGCGGCACCCCGGTGCGATGCACGCGTGCGGCCACGACGTGCACCTCGCCGCGCTGATCGCGCTCGCGCGCGCCGTCGATGCGGTCGGCGGCCCGACGCCGCTGCTCGCGGTGCTGCAGCCGCGCGAGGAAACCTATCCTTCCGGGGCGAAGGAGATCGCCGAAAGCGGTGTCCTGCAAGCAGAGCAGTGCCGTTCGGTGATCGGTGCGCATGTGCAGCCGCTGCTGCCCGCGGGGACGGTGTCGTGCACGCCGGGCGTGGTCAACGGCTCGTCGGACGAGTTCACGCTGACCGTGCGCGGCGAGGGCGGGCACGCCGCGTACCCGCACCGCACGCGCGATCCCGTGGTGGCGCTCGCGCACGTGATCGTCGCGTTGCAGAGCATGATCAGCCGGACCATCGACCCGATGGCCTCGGTCGTGCTGAGCGTGACGACCCTGACGGCGGGCACGGCCGCGAACGTCGTTCCCGGGCAAGCCGTCGCGCGCGGCACGGTGCGCGCGATGACGACGGCCGATCGCACGGATGTCCACAAGAGACTGATCGAGGTCGCCGACCTGACCGCCCGCTCGCACGGCTGCTGCGCCGAGGTCGAGTTCGTGCACGGCGAGCCGGTCCTGGACAACGACGCCGAGCTGGCGAAGGCGACCGCCCCGCTGCTCGGCACGCTGGGCCTCCAGGTCTCCGACGACCTGCGCTCGGCCGGGTCGGACGACTTCTCCTACTTCTCCGAGCTGTTCCCGTCCCTGATGATGTTCGTCGGCACCCACGGCGGCGCGGAGCAGCTCCACTCCCCCACGTTCCTCCCGCCGGACGACCGGATCCGCGACGTCGCCCGCGCAATGCTCGCCGGCTACCTCGCCACCACCTGAAGCCGGACCAGGTCCGGGGCCGTGAGTCTTTTGGGTCGCTATAGAACCTGTTTCCAAACTCGTCCTGCGTAGCGGTGCGGGTGGCGGCCCCCCTGCGGGAGTCACCGCGGTCTTCTCGCTGTGGGATCCCCGACACACGTATGACCAATACGACGCGTCGGGGCTG
>NZ_JBFAKG010000011.1:87302-154164 GCF_040655595.1 Saccharopolyspora sp. NPDC050389 | reverse complement strand
GTCCTGCATTGGTCAAGGTGGCGGTTAGCGAGTCAGGCCCGTGCTCGGGCCAGTCACAACAAAAGACATCAACATCACAACCTGTCGTTGTCGTACTAAGTGGACGGCGGGGAACACGACCCTCGTGACCACGCGCTTCAGCGGAGCCAACGCGACTCCCACGGAAAGCGCCCCCACTCCGATGACGAGCTCGAGAACAACGAATAACACGGTTCACGGACTATGTGCGGGATCTGGATGGAGCATCCCGTCCGCGCAGAACGTCATGGAGGCATGGCCCTTCAGGCCTGATTAGAGATCAAGATTGATTCCGACACATTCGCCGAGGCATTCGCATTACTGCAATCACGACACGAGCAAACACCTATGGCGGTACCTCGACCGCCATTTTTTCTTCTCATGCAAAAGCCCGTGCTCACGGTGTGAGCACGGGCTTCAGGCCTGAGCGGCGTCAGGGTCAGCTGGGCAGCGCCGCCGGTGGCAGGCCTTCGTGGACCTTCGTCATCGCGGCGAACCAGGTCCGGGCCGGCACCTTGCCACCGTAGATGTTCCCGCCGTTCTTCCCGCACAAGTACGGGGGCGCGTCACCGCCGCCGTCGCAGATCCCCTGGGGGCTGCTGCCGTCGGCGTAGGTCAGGACAGCACCGGCCATCTGGGGAGTCGCAGCGAGGAACGCTGCCGACTGGTGCGCCTGGGTCGTCCCGGTCTTGCCGATCATGGGCCGATTCCAACCGACGCTCTGCGCTGCCTGGCGCGATGTGCCGTCGGTGTCGTCCTTGCTCATGCCCTGCGCCAAGGCCGCCGCCACCTGCGGGGACACCGCCTGCTCACATGCGGCCTCGTTGAGCTGCAGCGGGTTGCCGTGCCGGTCCTTGATCTCCTCGATCGGCGTCGGCGGGCAGTAGACGCCGCCGCTCAAGATCGTCGCCCCAACGTTGGACAGCTCCAGCACGCTCGTCGGGGTGTAGCCGAGGGTGAATGCGCCCCGGTTGCCCTTCTTGATCACGTCGGCCTGGGACGGGCCGTTCGAGCCATCGGTTTTCAGGGGCAGGCCGCTGGAGTTGACGCCGTTCATGCCGACCCGCAAGCCGAGGCGCGAGGCCATGTCCACGACGTTGTTGAGGCCGGCCCTTTCCGACAGTGCCACGAACGCCGTGTTCGGCGACGTGGCCAACGCCATCTGCAGCGTCCTCGGCCCCGGTTGCACGCCGTCGGCGTTGGTGACGGTGTACGGCGCGGTGCCGTTCTTGTACACGCGGGAGGTGTAGGACGGTGGCACGTCGATCGTGTCGTTGATGCTCATGCCCTGCTCGATCGCGGAGGCCGCGGTGAACACCTTGTAGATCGAGCCCGCGCCGAAGGGCTGCACCCGGCTGACGATGTCGTACGCCGTCTGACCCTTGCTCGCGTCGTTGCCGTAGTCGCGGTTGGCGACCAGCGCCCGCACCTTGTGCTTGTCCTTGCCGGGTTCGACCATCGCCATCGCGTTGGCGATGCCGTCGGTCTGGGTCGGCACCTGGGCTTCGGCGGCGGCCTTGGCCGCGTCGGTGGCCTTGCGGTCGAGCGTTGTGCGGACGGTGTAGCCGCCGGTCTTCAGCTTGTCCTTGTCGATGCCGAGCCGGTTGAGGTAGTCCGTGACGTAGGTGCAGAAGAAGCCGTCGGTTGCACCGTCGCCGACGCCGGCGCAGCCGTTCGGTGGCCGGCCGAGCGGCGACATCACGCCGAGCGGTTCCAGCTTGGCCTTCTCCGCGTCTTCCTTGGTGATGCGGATGTTGTTGTTCGGGTCCGCCATCAGGTCGATCACGAGGTTGCGGCGCTGCATCGCGTCTTGCGGGTTGCTGTTCGGGTTCAGCGAGCCGGGCTGGTTGACGATCGCGGCGAGCAGAGCGGACTGGGCGATGGTCAGCTTGTCGGACGTGGTGCCGAAGTAGGTCTGGGCGGCCGCGCCGACGCCGAAGGTCTGGTTCCCGAACGGCACCACGTTGAGGTATCCGGTGAGGATCTCCTCCTTGGTCATGGTGTGTTCGAGTTCGACGGCGATCTTCGCCTCGCGGAGCTTCCGGGCGATCGTCGACTCCTTGGCCTTCTCGGCCTCCACCTCGGAGTCGGCCGCGACGTGCACGAGGTAGTTCTTCACGTACTGCTGGGTGATCGTGGACGCGCCCTGCGCCGCCTCACCGCTGCTGACGTTGGTCGCCAGCGCCCGCATGGTGCCGTGCCAGTCCACGCCGCCGTGGTCCCAGAAACGCTTGTCCTCGACCGCGGTGATCGCGGCCTTCATGGTGTCCGAGATCTGATTCGGCTGCGTTTCGATGCGGTACTGGTCGAAGAAGTACGCGATCGGTTCGCCGTCCTTGTCCATGATGGTGGACACCTGCGGCATATCACGCCTCGCCAGAGAACCAGACATTTTCGACATGGCGTCGGTCGTCTGGTTGACCATCGCCCCGGCCCCGGTCGCCATCGGCAGCAACAGCGCCGCCACCAGCACACCGGCCAGGACGCACAGCCCGAACATCTTCAACAGCACGCCGCCGCGCACGCCAGCCCCAATCACCAAATGTCCACACGACTCGACCGCCGACCACAGCGCCCACCTGGGGCCCGCCCCCGCTCGTCCAACGACCGGCCCGAGAGCTTCCCGTCGGCATCAGCCGACTCCCGCTTCTCCCTAGCTGTCAGTCGACTCGTTGATATCACATCCGCCGATCCGCTCGACGATGCACCGAACGGCCGAGTCCCCGCCAACAACCCCACGTTCCCGGTGCAGATCACTACACTTGGTGACCACCGGAGTCGATCACCGCGGAGGAAAAATGACCGACCCGTTCCTGGATTCGCTGGCCACCGCGCTCGCCGGTCAAGTCGCCACCGCGCTTGGCACCGCCGGGGAAAAGGCGCTGACGAAGGTCCGCGCGCTCCTGCGCCGCAGGTCGCAGGACGATCCGGAGACGAAGGCCGCGCTCGAAGCCGCCGAGCAGGAATCGGCAGGCCAGCCGCAGATCAAGGCCCTGGCCGAACGGCTGGACCAGGTTTGCGCCGAGGACGCCGCTTTCGCCGAGCAGCTGCGCGCCGAGGGCGCCGAGGTGCACAAAGAGATCTCGGCCACCGACAACGCCGTGGTCAACGTGAACCACGGCAAGGTCAAGAATCTGATTCAGGCGCGCGACATCGAGGGCAACATCACGTTCAACTAGCGCGGCGATCCGACTCGTTCAGGTCCGCCAGGTACTGGTTGTAGGCGGCGAGCTCCGGATCATCTTCGGCGCCGACCGGCGGCGCCGGCGGCGGCACCAGCGGCCGCTTCCGGCGCGCGGCCGACGGGGCCTCTTCGACGACCTGCAGGTCGGCTTCGTCCTGCGGTGCCGTCCCGGGAGCTTCCGGCTCCGCCTCATCTCGATCGCGGTGCGCTTCCATGCGCATCAGCCGGATCCACAGGAAGATCGTGAACACGCCGAACAGCGGCCACTGCAAGGCATAGCCGAGGTTCTGGAAGCTTCCCCCGGCTTCGTGCGCGCGGTCCCACTGCCACACGGCCAGGAAGCCGGTGGCGACCGTGGCCACGATGAAAAGCGCGTGCAGAAGCAGCCAACGCGGGGTCAACAGGCTGCGGAACACACCTCGAATTCTAGGCGGTCCCGAACCGCCTGGGCGGCCCGGCGTCGTCACGGACTGTTCGCACCGGCCACCCGAGGCAGGATTCGCCGATTCGCTGAAGCGCGATTCGGCCGGCTGAAATCACGCGACATGTGTCCAACCACACACCACGTTCTTGACGCGTGGTGACAGGAAGGGAACCTTTCTGTCACCACGCCCAGCCGGCTCGCGCGGTGGTTGACAGGAAGGTTCCCATGCTGCGGCTTCCCAACCGGAAGGCGGCGCCGGGAGGGCTTGGGTGACAGGAAGGTTCCCTTGCTCTCAACCCCGTCGGCGGTGGGAAGCGGCCAAGGGCGTGCCGATGGCGATGAGGACCGCCGCGGCGGCGAAGGTCACCGGATAGCCGGACAGCGTGACCAGGGCACCGAAGCCGATCGAGCCGAGGCCCTGACCGGCGTCGTAGGCGATGTTCCAGGCGGTGCTGGCCACCCCGGACCCGGTGCGTTCGAACATCGCGACCAGGGTGATGTTCTGCACCGCGCCGAACCCGGCCCCGAAGGCAGCCGCGCCGAGCAGGGCCAGTGGGTCCGCGCCCCACGCCGCGACCGCGAGCAGGCCCGTGCCCAGAGCTGCCAGCAGCACTGCGGGCACCAGAACCCGGCGGTGCCCGAGCCGGTCGCCGAGCTGTCCGGCGGCCCACCGGCCCAGCATCGTGGCGGCGCCGAAGACCAGCAACGCAGCCGGAGCCACCGATCCTTCGACAGCCAGCGGCAGGAACGCCGTGAGCCCACCGGCCGCGATCGCCGCCGTGGTCATAACGGTCCACGACGGCAGCAACGCCAGCGGGAACGCGGAGGTACCGGACCGCTCCGTGGCCTCGGCCCGCACTCGCGACATGCCCAACGCCGCCGCGGTCGCAGCCACCGGCAGTGCCCCGGCGATCCAGAACAGCGGGCCGAAGCCGATCTGCTGGGTCAGCCACACTCCGGCGGGGAGGAAAAGAACGTTCGGCAGGCCGATCGACAACCCGTAGAGCCCAGCCGCCCGGCCGCGCTGCGCAGCGGGCACGAGCTCGGCCACCAGCGCTGCGCCGGTCACCGTGAGCAGGCCGAAGCCGACTCCTCGCAAGCTTGAGACACCGAGCAGCAGCCACAGCTCGCTGGACAGCGCGTACAACGGGGTCGGCAAGCCGATCAGCATCGTGCCCAGCACGAAAGCGATGCGGTGGTCGATGCGTTTGAGCAGCCACGGCATGCCCAGCTGGGTCAGCACGGTCACGAGCATGAAGACTGCGTTGGTCGCGCCGGCCGCTACTTCGTCCGCGCCTCCCGCAACCGCCCACAGCGGGAGGACCGGCATGAGCAGCACATATCCAGCGAAACCGCCGACGGTCGCCACCAGGAGAAGCCGAAAAGACCGGTGCTGCAACGCTGTCCTGTCCTTGGCACGGGATTCAACCGAGACTCGCACCAGTTCTTGATAGGCCCGCGACCATCGTTTGTCCATCCGGTCCGGGAAGTCCGAGATGCGCACTCATGGCCGATTGTGGCTTTCGTCAAGATCGGTTTGGCTTGGGCCGTCACTGCGACGGCGAGGAGTTCTGCATGAATCGGATGCGAGCACTGGCACTGGCGGCCGTGGTCGCGGGATCGGCGTTCGTTCCCGCGGCGGCCACCGCACCGCTGACGATGGCGGCCCCGCCGCCGTGCAGCGAGGAGCCCCGGGAGAACCCGATCAGCGAGTTCACCAGCTACGACGAGCTCCTGGTCGAGCTCGACCGGATCGAGCGGGTGAGCGCGGGACGAGTCGCGGTGGAAACCGTGGGCGAATCCGACCGGGGCCGCGACATGCTCCTCGCGCGCGTCGGCACCGGCCCCAAGGTCGTGCTCGTCACCGCCGAGATCCACGGCAACGAGAAGACCGGGCCGGATGCGGTGCTCGACCTGCTCGACTACCTGGGCACCTCGGATTCCAGCCGGGCCAAGCAGGTCCGCGAGCAGCTGACCGTGGTCGCGATGCCGAAGATCAACCCCGACGGAGCAGCGCTGGATCGGCGCGGTAACGACATGACGTGGCAGGAAGTGCAGGCGCGCTTCCCGCAACTGGCGACCGCGCAACCGTCGTGGAACTACTACACCGAACCCCGGCAGGGCGACGACTACTCGCAGCGGCCGGGTTTCGACATCAACCGGGACTACAACCCCGACCTCGGCTACCAGCCGCAGCCGCAGGACTTCCCCGGCAGCAGCGACCGGCCGGGCTGGTTCATCAGCCCGGAGACGCAGACGGTGCGCGATGTCTACCGCGCGCTGCAGGCTGAGTTCGGCGCGGTCGACACCTACATCGACCTGCACCACCAAGGTGCCTGCTACACGGTTCCGGGCACCGACCGGCTCGTGACCTTGAGCCTGTCCGGCAAGTTCGTCGCCGATCCCGCCACCCCGGCCGGTGCCGAATACGCCGAGTACGCCGGCACCTTCCGGCCGGAGTACTCCAAGCAGCTCAACGTGGCCGCGTACAACGCGTTGCAGGCCGCGGCCAACCACAACCCGGACTTCGGCAACATCACCCTCTACCCGCAGGACACGAACCTGCCGGGCACCGGTCTCGGCACGTTCCAGCTCAACGGCAGCGGCGCGGTGCTGTTCGAGGTGCGCGGCCAGACCCAGACGCTGGGCGAGCAGCATCGCGCGATGCTGACCCGCGCCGTCTACATCGGACTAGACGGGATCCTCTCGTCGGTCGCCAGCGGCCAGGTCGACCAGCTCGATCCCGCCGCCTACGACCGCATTCCGCCGACCGACCGCGGCAAGCAGACCATGACCGCCACCACCGACATCGAAAACTGACGAACCCGGCACACCACCGGCGGCGCTCGTCGGCTGCGATCGTGCGCAGCGGCGAGCGCCGTTCGTGCCAGAGCTCCCTGGAAACTCCCTGCACACGGCGGCAGCTCGGCCGGTGGATGACAGGAAGGTTCCCATGCTCGCATCAGGCATCCGGTGGTTGTGGGGGTTTGGTGGTTCGGATCGCGAGCTGAGCGCATGCCGCTGCGGCTAGGGCCGCGGCCGCGAGTGCGAAGGCGACCGTGCTGAAGGCTGCTACCGCTTCGCGCCCGCTGGTTGGCGCCAGATCCAGGTAGAACGCGCCGAAGACGGCGACGCCCACGGCACCGCCGATCTGCAAGGTGGTGTTGAACAGTCCACTCACGTCTGGTGCGTGGCGGGTTTCGACGACGCTCGTCAGGTGGTCGAGCGTGGCGCTGAACGCCGCGCCGTACCCCAACCCGCCGAGGCCGAGCAGGACGACCAGCAGGATCCCGTTGGACGTCGCGGCCCACCACCGGCCCAAGCCGATCCCGGCGAATGCGGCGGCGAGCAGCAGGTTGCCGACCGGCGCCGCCGATCTCCTGAGGTGGGCGGGCAGCCGGCCGAGCAGCGGGCCTGAGACGCCGAAGGCCGCCACCCAGGACACCAGGACCAGCCCGGAGTAGGTAGCGCTCTCCCCCAATCCTTGCTGGAGGTAGAGGGCCAGCACGAACAGCACCGCGAAGTACGTGGCCCGCACTGTGGTCTGCGCGACCATCGCCCACGCCACCGGTGCCCGCCGCAGCAGGCTCAGCTCGACCAGTGGCCGTGCGGCGTGGCGTTCGATCACGACGAACAGCGCGAACACGGGCAGGCTGGCCGCCAAGCACAGCCGCATCCACATCGGCCAGCCCATCTCCCGGCCCAGGATCATCGGAGCGATGAGCAACGCGAGCGCCGCGGCCAAGACCGCCGCTCCTGCCAGGTCCAGCCGCTCCGCGCCGCGTCCCCGGTCCGCAGGCAGGAAGGACCAGGCGATCGCGAACAGGACCGCGCCGATGGGCACGTTGATCAGGAAGACCGGACGCCACCCGGTGCCGAAGAGGTCTGCCGAGACCAGCAGGCCGCCGAGCACCTGCCCGATCACGGCGCTTCCCGCGAGGGTCACCGCGTAAAGGCCCAGCGCACGGCTGCGCTCGTCTTCCCGGAAGTTCAGCTGTATTCCGGTCAGCACCTGCGAAGTCATCAACGCTGCCCCAGCTCCCTGCACGATGCGCGCGCACACCAGCAGAGCGGGCGTCGGCGCGAGCCCGCAGCCCAGCGATGCGAGCGTGAAGACCGCCAGGCCGAGCAGGAACATTCGCCGGTAGCCGCGCATCTCACCCAACCGCGCGCTGGTGATCAGCAGTACCGCGAAGCTGAGCGCGTAGCCGGAGACGATCAGTTCCAGCTCGGCGCCCGAGGCGGCCAGGTCATCGCGGATGGACGGCGCGGCGACGTTGACGATGGCTACGTCCACGTTGCCGAGGAACATCCCGCCCAGCAGGGCGGTGAGCTGCCCGCTGGAGCCCCGCAGCCGTGGCGCCGTTTCGATCATCGAGCTCCTCTTCACCATGTACCGGCTTGATGCCTGGCATGAGTGAATCGGAATGCGACGACAGATGCTGGCGAGCTTCGGACACGGAACCCGGCTCAGCGCAGTGGGGCTCAGTCCCCGAGTTCGTCGAGCGCCGCCTGCGCCGCGGCGAGCTCCGCGCGGAGTTGTTCAACTCGGACCCGCTGCTGCTCGCGGGCCGCGTCGATCAGCGGTTCCACCGCTGCCGCGACGTCGTCGTGCAGCGCCTTCGCCGCTTGCGCAACCGCGTTCGCCGCGACCGGTGTCGGGCGCACCACGCGCTTCTTGCCGGTGCTGACCTCGACGCTCCACTGGCCGTCATGGTCCGCCGTCAGCGTCACCGTCGCCCCGCCGATCGGCTTCGCCTGCCGCGGCTTGCGGCGTGCCGCCGCATCCGCAGCCGGCTTCGCCGACGCACCGGCTGGGGCTGGGGCCGAGGCCGCAGCGGGTCGGGGCTTCGCCGGAGCAGCGGGTTTCTCCTGCGCCGCTGGCGGCTTCGCCGGGGCCGGAGTCGGCGCCGGGGCGGCAAGCCGTGGCTTCGCGGCGGGTTTCGCCGGCGGCTCTGGCGGCGCCGCTTTCTTGCGGGGCGGTTTGACCTTCGTGACCTCCGCGGCCGAGAAGGACAGCACGTCCTTCGAACCGGCCGGGCGGACCTGGATGAAGTCGCCCTCGGCAGGTTCGCCGAGCGCGACGACCTTGCCGGAGCGGCCTTCCTGGACGCCCACGGCCGAGCCGGTGAACCACACCGTCGGAGTGGTTCCGGCGTTCAGCTCTTCGCGGATCCCGCGCAGTTCATCGGACGACAGCGGTGACATCGCCACCCCTTGCTCAAGGGTGAGCCCCGTTGGGGCTGTTAGACAGTGACGGCACCACTATATCGAACGCTCGTGCGAAGCTTCAACGGGATTGACCGGCGGTCGTCTCGTAGTCGGCCAGATCCGCTTTCCGGGTGCGCTGCCAGTACTTCCAGGTGAATCCGGGCCAGATCGTGCGGTTGACGCCGTTCTCGTCGAGGTACCAGCTCCGGCAACCGCCTGCCGACCACACCTCGTCGGCCAGTTCGGACTGGATCTCGGCGTTGAAGGCGTCCTGCACCGACTGCCGCACGTCGATCTGCCCGATCTCGTCGCGGCAGATCGGCCGCAGGCAGCTGAGCACGTAGTTGATCTGCGACTCGATCATGAACACCACGGAGTTGTGGCCGAGCCCGGTGTTGGGCCCCAGCAGGAAGAACAGGTTCGGGAAGCCGGAAACGGTGATCCCGAGGTACGCCTCCATCCCGTTGCGCCAGGCGTCCTGCAGCTTGCGCCCGTCGCGGCCGACGATGCTCAGGTGGTCGAACGCGTCGGTGACGTGGAAGCCGGTGCCGTAGATGATCGCGTCGACCTCGTGCTCCTGGCCGTCGCCGGTGACCACGGATCGCGGCCGGACCTCGGCCACCCCGCTGGTCACGAGGTCCACATTAGACCTGTTGAGCGCCGGGTAGTAATCGCTGGAGAGCAGGATCCGCTTGCAGCCCATGGCGTAGTCCGGGGTCACCGCGGCGCGCACCTTCGAGTCCTTGACGGCCTTGCGGATGTAGCGCTTGGACAGCTGTTCGGCGAACTTGCCGAGGCGGCGGTTGAACACCGCGAAGTAGCGCCCCTCCAGGGTCCAGTACAGCGCCGCGCGGGCGGCCCGCTGGAGCAGCGGAGCGTTGCGGAACAGGCGCTGCACCGACTCCGGGATGGGCCGGTCGGGCTTGGGCTGGATCCACGGCGGGGTGCGCTGGAACAGGTGCAGCCGATCCACTTCTTTGGCGACGCGCGGCACGAACTGGATGGCGCTCGCCCCGGTGCCGACCACCGCGACCCGCTTGCCGGCCAGGTCGAAGTCGTGGTTCCACTCCGCGGAGTGGAACACCTCGCCCTCGAAGCCCTCCACGCCGGGAAGTTCCGGGTAGCTCGGGATGTGTAAGGCGCCGACGCCGGACACCAGCGCGCGGCCCACGTACTCGGTTCCGTCCGCGGTGGACACCGTCCAGGTGTTGGCGTCCTCGTCGTACTCGGCGCCGGTGAATTCCACGCCGTAGTGGATGTGGTCGCGCACCCGGTACTTGTCCGCGCAGTGCTGCAGGTAGTCGGAGATCTCGCCCTGTCTGGCGAACATCCGGGACCAGGACGGGTTCTGCTCGAACGAGAACGAGTACATCAGGGACGGCACGTCGCAGGCGCAGCCCGGGTAGGTGTTGTCCCGCCAGGTGCCGCCGAGGTCGGCGGCCTTCTCCAAGACGATGAAGTCGTCGATCCCGGCCTGCTTGAGCCGGATCGCCATCCCGAGCCCGGAGAAACCGGTCCCGACGATGATCACCGAGGTCCGGTAATTGCGCTGGTCCCGCGTTTGCCGTTGCACCATCAGGCCCTCCTCGGACACCGGAACGACTGAACTACCCGGCAGTAGCTTACTACGAGTAAGTTACTTGCGGTAGGGTGTTTTCGTGGAGACGCAGCAGGCACCGACCACCGGACGCAAGCGGATGCCCCGAGCCGAGCGGGAACGCCAGATCCTCGCCGTCGCCGAGCAGGTGTTCGCGGCGGACGGCTACCAGAGCACGTCCATGGACGACATCGCGGCGCGGGTCGGCCTGTCCAAGCCGATGCTCTACGAGTACTTCGGCTCCAAGGAAGGACTACTGCTCGCCTGCCTTCAGCGGGCCAAGCGCGAGCTACTGGAAGCCACGACTGCCGCAGCGGCCGGAGCAGCCACACCCGAGCAACTGCTGCACGACTGCCTGCTCGCCTTCTTCAAGTTCAGCGACGACCACGCCCAGGCCTGGGCACTGCTGCGCAACGAGTCCGCGGTGCCGAGCTCATCGGTGAGCACCGAACTGGAAGCGATCCGCATGCAGCAGATGGAATTCACCTCGGGACTGCTGGGCGCCGCACGCCCCGACCTCGATCCGGTGCAGTTGGAGGCGTTCGCGGAGGCGATCATCGGCGCCTGCGAACGCCTCGCCCTGTGGCGGGACCGCCGCCCGGACATCACCGCCGAGCAAGCCACCGGACACCTGATGGCCCTGTTCGCCCCGAGCCTCACCCCAACCCCCTGACGCCCTCGCCGACCCCGCGGCACCCGACCGCCGACAGCCTCGGGCACGGCTTGAAGCATGGGAACCTTCCTGTCACTCCGCGCCGATCGCAGGGCCGCGCCTTTGGAGGATGGGAACCCTCCTGTCACCTCACGCCGACAGCACAGCCGCACTCCTGGAGCATGGGAACCTTCCTGTCATCCGCCCCCGCGCCGGTGCGCTGTGTCCGGGGTTCCGGCGCGGGATTGAGGACGTCGGAACGTAGGTGCGGCGGGAGCTTGGTTCCGGGCTGAGCAGCGGGCCGCGCCTCCCGAAATTTCACTCGTTCGGGCGTTGATCGGGAGTTTGGGGTCAAGATCGACGGGACGTTCTCCGATACCGAGTCAGCCGTGCCAACACGCCAGACCCCAAGGAGAACTAATCTTGCGCCCCTGGACCACGCGCACAGTAAAGGCAGCCGTTGTGGCCGCGGGGTTCGCCGCAGTCGGAACCGGTGCCGCCTCTGCCGCGGAGAGCACCGACCTCCCGAAGCCGGACCTGTCGTCCGTTCCGGACAACATCGGGGTTCTCACCCCGTTGAACGCCTGCGAGATGCAGAACGGCGCCGGGTTCAGCCCGACGAAGGCACCGTGTGCGGACACCCAGCTGCACGCGAACACCCCGAACCTGGTGAAGAAGGTGGGCGCGGACATCACCACCACCGCCCACGGCATGAGCGGTGAGCTGCGGGACGGCCGTCCGGTGCTCGCGCCGGGCAAGCCGAACCGGGTGCTCGGCCACGTCTTCGCCGAGACCACCCGCGTCGCGCAGATGACGAAGACCCGCCCGACCATCGGCGGCTCGGTGACCCCGGACCACCTCGGTGTGGCCTCCGAACGCATTCCGGAAGCCACGCTGCTGGACGCCGAGGTGGGGCCGCGCGAGCCCGGACACCAGGGCATGTCCGCGCTGGACACCGCGATCGACCTGACCGCGGCCCAGGGCTACGCGACGGAACCGCTGGCCAACCCGGTCGGCACGGTCGCCCCCGCTCTGCAGCGCAATCCGCTGCAGAACTCCGGCGAGCCGGTTGCCCTGCCGCAGCCCGAGAAGCTCGTGCCAGCAGTCAGCAAGACCCCTGTGACGTCAGAGCTGAACAGCGGCCTGGGCGGGGGCGCGAGAGATGTCGCGCAGCAGGTCACCGGCAGCCTTCCGAAGGCTCCGGTGCACCGGATCACCGGCCAGCTCCCGACGCTCAACGAGGTCGCCCGCGCGCTGCGCTGAACACGATCGGATCAAGTGGTCCCGGACATCGTTCCGGGACCACTTTTTCGTTTCCCCGCAACGAACCAATAACGCTCCACAATGGATCAGTCACTCCATCGTGGGAACTTGCCGGAACACGCCCGGCGCGGTTCGACTTCGTCGACGGGCATGGCGCAAACTCTGCCGCGCGGTCGCCGTTGCACGGGGCGTGTTCCCGCGTTTTCCCGGTCGCCGCAAGGGATGAACCCGAAATGTTCAGTCACCTAAGGAGAAGCACAGTGCGTACCGGTGCTCGTATTGCTGGTGTTGCCGCGGCCGCGGCTGCGATGATGGCCATCGCCTCCCCCGCCTTCGCCGACAGCGCGAACAACAATGGCATCAACCTGCTGGACGACAACAACGTCAGCGCCGTCCCGGTGCAGTTGTGCGGCAACAACGTTGCCGTCCTCGGCGCCGTGGTCCCGATCCTGTCGCCGCAGATCAACAACTGCGTCAACGCGCCGATCATCGACCACCCCAAGGCGGGCTGACTGCGACCAGCGGAAAGGCGCCGGGCCAACACGGGGCCCGGCGCCTTTTCACGTCCGCGAGTTCGACGGCTGCGAAGCCTCGCGCATCACGCCGCCGTGGCGGCGACGATGTCCCCGTCGGGCTCGCCGAGGTCGAACGGTTCGCCCGCCTCGGCGCGGCGGACCAGCGAGGCCGGCGGCTCGAACCGCTGCCCGTAGCGTTCCGCCAGCTCCCGGGAGCGCGCGACGAATCCGGCCAGCCCGCCCGGATAGCCGTTCATGTATTGCACGACGCCGCCGGTCCAGGCGGGAAACCCGATGCCGAGGATCGAGCCGATGTTGGCGTCCGGCACCGACCGCAGCACACCCTCGTCGAGGCATTTGACCGTTTCCAGCGCCTCCATGAACAGCATCCGCTCCTCGAGGTCGATCAGGCTCACCTCGGCCGGATCCCGCTCGGCCGCACCGAAGTGCTCGGCCAGTCCCGGCCACAGCCCGACCCGCTTGCCGTCGACGTAGTCGTAGAAGCCGGCGCCGCCGGAGCGGCCCTTGCGGTCGAACTCGTCGACCATTCGGTCCAGCACCTGCTCAGACGGGTGCGGCGTCCAGGTCCCGCCGGCGGCCTCGACGGCGCGCCTGGTCTCGTCGCGGATCTTGCGCGGCAGCGTCAGGGTCAACTCGTCGAACAGCTGCAGGACGGGTGCCGGGAATCCGGCCTGCGCGGAGGCCTGCTCGATGGACGCCGGGTGCACGCCTTCGGCGAGCATCGACACGCCCTCGTTGACGAACGTGCCGATGACGCGGCTGGTGAAGAAGCCGCGGCTGTCGTTGACCACGATCGGCGTCTTGTTGATCTGCTGCACCACGTCGAACGCGCGCGCCAGGGCCCGCTCGCTGGTGTGCTCGCCGCAGATGATCTCCACCAGCGGCATCTTGTCGACCGGGGAGAAGAAGTGCAGGCCGATGAAGTCTTCGCGGCGGCGCACGCCCTCGGCGAGGCCGGTGATCGGCAGCGTGGAGGTGTTGGAGGCGATCAGCGCGTCGCCGTCGACGACTTCCTGCACCTCCGCGTACACCTGGTGCTTGATCTTCGAGTCCTCGAAGACGGCCTCGATTACCAGGTCGCAGCCGGTCAGCGGTTCGAGCTGATCGGTGGGCGTGATCCGGCCCAGCAGCTCGTCCGCCTTGGCCTGCGTCGAGCGGCCCTTGGCGATGGCCTTCTCCAGCAGCTTCGCCGAGTAGTCCTTGCCCTTCTCGGCCGACGCGAGCGAGACGTCCTTGAGCACGACCTGCATGCCGGCCTTGGCACACACGTAGGCGATGCCCGCGCCCATCATGCCGCCGCCGAGCACCGCGACCTTTTTCGCCCGCCACTCGGGCTCGCCGGCCGGGCGGCTGCCGCCGGAGTTGATGTGTTGGAGGTCGAAGAAGAACGCCTTGCTCATGTTCTTAGCGGTCTGGCCGCAGACCAGCTCCACGAAGTAGCGGCCCTCGATGGCGAGCGCGGTGTCGAAGTCGACCTGCGCGCCTTCCACCGCGGCGGCCAGGATGTTGCGCGGGGCGGGCAGCGGCGCGCCCTTGAGCTGCTTGCGGAGGTTGGCGGGGAACGCCGGGAGGTTGGCGGCGAACTTCGGATTCGACGGTGTGCCACCGGGAATCTTGTGACCCGGCCGGTCCCAGGGTTGCGCCGCCTCGGGGTTGGCCTTGATCCAGTCCTTGGCGGCCGCGAGCAGCTGCTCCGGCGTGTCGACGAGCTCGTCGACGATGCCGATCTCCGCGGCCTTCTCCGGACGCAGCCGCTGGCCCTGCAGCAGCACGTTCAGCAGGGCGTCGGCGATGCCCAGCAGGCGGACCGTGCGGACCACGCCGCCGGCGCCGGGCAGCAGGCCGAGGGTGACCTCGGGGAAACCGAAACGGGCCTTGGGGTTCTTCAGCGCGATGCGGTGGTGGCAGGCCAGCGCGATCTCCAGGCCGCCGCCGAGGGCGGTGCCGTTGAGCGCGGCCACCACCGGCACGCCGAGGGTTTCGAGGCGGCGCAGCTGCCGCTTGACGCCGGTGGTGGTTTCGGCGACCCGTTCGGCGTCGCCGGCCCGGGCCTGGACCAGCTCGCGCAGGTCACCGCCGGCGAAGAAGGTGCTCTTAGCGGCGGTGAGGACGACGCCGGTGACGTTGTCGCGCTCGGTTTCCAGGCGCTGCAGGGTTTCTTCCATGGAGCGCTGGTAGCGCTCGTTCATGGTGTTGGCCTGCTGCTGCGGGTCGTCCAGGGTCAGCACGACGATGCCGTCGGCGTCGGACTCCCAGCGGATGGTGTTCTGCTCGCTCATGTGTGATGTGTCCTTCAGCCGATCCGTTCGACGACAGTCGCGATCCCCATGCCGCCGCCGATGCACAGCGTCGCCAGGCCGTAGCGCAGGTTGCGGCGTTCCAGCTCATCGATGAGGGTGCCCAGGATCATCGCCCCGGTGGCGCCCAGCGGGTGGCCCATGGCGATGGCCCCGCCGTTGACGTTGACCTTGTCGTGGGCGACGCCGAATTCCTTCATGAACTTCAGCGGGACCGCGGCGAATGCCTCGTTGATCTCGACCAGGTCGATCTGGTCGATGCTCAGGTCGGCCTTGGCCAGCGCCTTGCGAACCGCCGGGCCGGGGCCGGTCAGCATGATCGTCGGGTCGGCGCCGCTGAGCGCCGCGGCGACGATCCGGGCGCGGGGGCGCAGCCCGGTGCGTTCGCCGAGGGATTCGCTGCCGATCAGCGCCAGTGCGGCGCCGTCGACGATGCCGGAGGAGTTCCCGGCCGTGTGGACGTGGTCGATGCGCTCGACCCAGTGGTACTTCTGCAGCGCGACGGCGTCGAAGCCGCCGAGCTCGCCGATGTCGGCGAAGGACGACTTCAACCCCCCGAGGCTGTCCGCCGTGGTGTTGGCGCGGATGTGTTCGTCGCGGTCGAGGACGGTGACGCCGTTGCGGTCGGTCACCGGCACCACGGAATGGGCGAAGCGGCCGTCTGCCCAGGCCTTGGCGGCGCGGGTCTGCGACTCGGCCGCATAGGCGTCCACAGTGGAGCGGTCGAAGCCTTCGATGGTGGCGATCAGGTCGGCGCCGATGCCCTGCGGCACGAAGGAGGTGGCGAAGTTCGTTTCGGGATCCATCGCCCAGGCTCCGCCGTCGGAGCCCATCGGCACCCGGGACATGGATTCGACGCCACCGGCGAGCACGGCGTCCTCCCAGCCGGAACGCACCTTCTGAGCGGCGATGTTGACGGCTTCCAGGCCGGACGCGCAGAAGCGGTTGAGCTGCACACCGCTGACGGTGTCGGGCAGGCCCGCGGTCAGCGCGGCGGTCTTGGCGATGTCACCGCCCTGGTCTGCGACGGGCGAGACCACACCCAGCACGACGTCGTCGATCAGCGCGGGATCCAGCTCCGGGTGGCGGCGCTGCAGCTCCTGGATCAGGCCCACCACCAGGCTGATCGGCTTCACCCCGTGCAGCGACCCGGTTTTCTTGCCGCGACCGCGTGGCGTGCGGATCGCGTCGTAGACGAACGCCTCGGACATTTGTGGCGTGCCTCCTCGTTGCGGCAGGTGCTCCACCCAGAGTGTGACACCAACACTGTCACAGTCAAGATGCTCTTAACCTGCCCGTTAGCCCTCTCTTATGGGGCAGATATGGGGCAAACATGCACCACAGCACGCCAAGCAGGCAATCTACAGCCTGCATGATCTTGTCGCTCCTCGCCGCAGAAGCCCTGCTTTGAGCAGGGACTCTCGCCTATCGCGGCACGTCCGCCAGCGAGCTGCAGCTGCAGCCGATCGAGGCCGCCAAGCCGGCTGCGGCATCGGAGCCGCCAGCGGTGACCCCGATGAGCGAGCGAACCGAAAGGGTCGTCCCGCTCGTCTACAGCTGCATCGCGGTCGTGGTCATGGTGGCCGCGCTGATGCTGAGCTTCGGCCCGTATCTGAGTGCCGCACTACTCGCCGTTGTGGCGGCCGACCAAGCGCGGGTGATCTCGACAGTGGCCGGGTGGAGCCTGGCGGTCAGCATGGGCACCAGCGGACTTCTGCTGCTTCGGCGATTCGGGAGCCCGATGAGCCCCGGCGGCGCGATCACACGTGCACCCGATCTGGCATCCGCCGTCACCGCGGCCGGGCTCCGCGCCGGGTGCGGGACACCGCCGGCCAACACGGCGCGGTATCCGAGGCGGCATACCGTCGACGACGGTATGCCGGGCAAGACATGACACCTACGAGCAGGCGTTCGCGGTCGCCGCGCAGCCAGGTGAGCTCTAGCTAGCGCTGGAGCCCACGTTCGCAGCCGAGAAGGCCGTGTTCCTCGGCCAGGCCTGACAGGCGTTCAACGAGCAAAGCAGCCCCCGATCCCACTCCGATCGGGGGCCGCACTCGTTAATCCAGGGTCAGCGGTCGAAGGGCCGCTGATGAGGTGTACATACACTCAGTCGCTGGCGCCGTCGCGCCGCCTGTGCTCACGGAGCTCTCTTTTCGCCTGCTCCATGTCGAACCGCGCCTGACCGCCCGCCGTGACGGTTACGGGCGTGATAACGCCGCTCCGGACCCAACGCGCGACAGTTTGGCGAGTGACGCCAAGTTCGCGCGCTAGCTCCGAGCTGCTCACAAGGCGCGGTTGACCAGGCATGACCCGAACCTACGAACTTCGGGCCACGCCGTCTTTCCCGATGTTACAGTTGTTCCGAAATTTCCAGATGTTCCAGTAGTGAGCCTGCGGACCTGGGGGATGACAATGTTCGGACTTGAGCCCGCCGGACCGGTCATCCGATGGCAGCCGCACGAGGGGCAGCGACACGCGTACCGGCCAGGCGAGACGGCCGCACTGTGCGGGGACGAGTTGGTGGTCCGGAAAGTGTCCGAGCGCGAATGGTTCGACGACACGTGCCCGGAGTGCCGACGAACAGCGTGGGCGATCGTCAACCCGAGGATTCCGTATCCAGTGGCCGATGCCAGCCCGCGGCCTCGGCCGCAACGGCGCCGCAATCGCGGCCGTGTTGCCTAGCTGAAGCTGCAGGCCGTCGAGCTGATGCTGGTGACTTCTACGACTTCGACGAGTTCTCAAGGGGTGATACAGAAGCGGGCGAGGTAAGGCAGTAGCGCGGCTTCGGCCGCGCATTGAATATCGAGGTAGACCGATCGGGCGCCGTTGGCAATTGCAACGGGGCTCAACTTGACGTGTCCGAAACATCCCCACGAGCGAGGCATGGCCGATAGCATCCCCCTGGTTGATCGACAAGCCAGGGGGAGAGCGAGCTGTGACTCAGGGCGGTTTCGAGGCGGCGCTGGAAGGTCTGCAGGCCGTCCGCGGCAAGACCCAATGGATCAACCAGCAGGTCAGCGCCGGCAAGCTGGCCTTGGACCCAGAGGTTGCGGAGAAGGCAGCCAACCGCGTGGAAGAAGAGATCCAGGAGCTGGCCGTGCTGATGCGTGATGCCAGGCAGCTTGGCCGCGTGGTGGGCCTGGGTAACTACCCGGATGGTCAGCAACTGACGCAACGGTTCGTTGACAAGGCTGAACACGAAACAGCCGGCGCCCTGCCGTTGATCAAGGAGATGCAGAAAGTCTTACAGGAACAGGCGGATGCCTTCCGTGCGGCTGCAAGGGACTATCGTGCGACCGACGACCAGATCGCCCAGGATCTTCAGCGAGGTATCCAGTGACCGCACTTTCTCGGACCCTGATCTCCGCGACCGCCGGCTTGGTGTTGATCGGCCTCGCCGGGTGCTCTGGTGGTACAGCTGGCGGCAACGGTAAGACCACCACAGAGCAGCCACCAACATCGAGTGCGGCAGGGTCGGGTTTGAAGAACTTCGACACGTGCGCGTTCTTCACGCAGGAAGATCTGAGCGCCGCCGGCGTCGAGGGCCCGGGCGAGAAGGCAGAGCAGCTGAGCTTTGAACCGGGCTGCAGCTACATGGGCGAAAAAATCCTGCTCACCCTCTACAAGAACGAGGAAGAGACCGTCGACAAGTACGAGACCGGCGGCAACTGGGACAAGTACGAGAAGTTCAGCATCAACGGTCGCAACGCTGCTCGTGCCGTTGAAGGCGGCGGGGGCACGGTCGACGCTGGTTGCTCGATCGTCCTCGACGCGGGCGGCGGCGTCGTTCTCGTCGACGTCACCGAGTCCAAGCCCGATTCGGTGTCCGACAAGTGCGGCGAGGCCGAGAAGATCGCCCGACAGGTCGAGCCCCGTCTTCCCAAGTAACGTGCCCGCTTGCGGCGTGCTCGAACGGCTCGCGGCCCTTTCGTGAGGTGCGAGCCGTTCGACGTCGCAATCCGCAGTCGAGGTCCATGGGGTGGTGTGGTGGGGCTGTTTGACTGGTTCACCGGGACTAAACGGCCTTCGGGCGGGGTTCCGCCGCAGTCTGTAGAGGTTGTTCGTGCAGCACTTCTTGGGGTCAATAGTCCGGACAGGCCGTTTGTGGTTCGTGACGGGCGGCCAGATGGCGTTGACTTGGTCGCCGAGTGGAAGATCGCCGATGCGCACTGGTACGGCTACTTCGGCAACGTGACGACGATCAACAGGACGTTGATGCGGCTTGATCCGTCGAAGCATGAGGTCCGATCTTTGGACCAGGAATGGTCGGTCACGTGGGCCGGGGGAACTCCGCGGCTGACATTGGCGACCAGGTACGCGCGCGGTCAGATCAACAAGAAGTCCTACAGCGCCACCTTCACGCGAGACGAACAGGGAAAGCTGGTCAAGGAATCCCAGCGCACGTTCTCGACAGGCGAATTGAAGCCCCCATTGGAAGAGGCTGTCACCGGCGCCGGATGGACCTGGCGCGGCCTGGTGATCGGGAAACTCTGAAGCATGCCGGTGTGTTCAGCGACGACGGCATACGTGTCAAACGCGTGACGGTGCGGTGCTGTCCTCAGCTGTGACGTGCCCGAACCTGGCTGCGCAGTTCGAGGTATGGAGGAAAGGGCAAATCATGGGGGATGGATTCGAAGTCGATCCGGCTGCATTGCGGGACGCCGCGTCACGAATCACCGATGCGGTGGTCGGTATGGCAGCCAGCCAGTTGGCGAATCTTGCCGCTCCTTCCGGCGACTTCGGCCATGACGGTGTGCACCAAGCTTTGATCGATTTTTGCTCTGGTGTGGAGTTGTCCGCCCAGATCCTCGCGCAGACCTCCGAGTCGGCAAGCACTGCACTGCACGACACTGCCCGCTCGTACATCGACCGGGACCTCGAGGCCCAAGCCGCGGTCCAGAAGGTGGTTGGCGAGATTGCTTCGCCGAACGGACCTGCGGATGGGGGTCGATGATGACGGAACTCGGGCAGACTACCGACCCCAAGGCATTGATCCCAGGCGAACCGAGCTCCATTGAGGACACCGTCGCCAAACTGCGTCAGCAGAGCGAGAAGTTCGGCACGGTGGGAGACGATCTCAAGCGTGTTGACGTCGTTGGCTGGACTGGCGAGTCAAGCACCGCATTCATGGACCTGTTCACGAAAGAACCACCGAAGTGGTTCAAGGTCTGCGACCTGCTGGACGCTGCTTCGACTTCGTTGACTGAATACGCATTCACACTGCGTTGGGCTCAGGGCCAAGCGACAGAAGCCATCGCCCGTTGGGAAGAGGGCGAGGCCGCGACGGAGAAGGCCGCAGCAGAGTACAACGAGGCCGTCGCGCAAGCCAATGCACAGAACCAGGCCAATGCCGCCGCTGGGAGTGCCAACGTTGTTTCTCTCGCGCCATTTTCGGATCCTGGTGAGCGAGCTCGGAAGGAAGCAATCGAGCTCCTCGCCCGCGCTCGCGAACAGCTAGAAGACTTCGGGCGGCGCGTCGCCGAACGAATCGGTCGGCAAGATTCGCGGGAGCGTGGTCTCCTTGACGAACTGGTCGATGCGGTGACGCATGACTGGAAGACCTCTGGGAAGGCCGAGGCGAGCGGTCTCGGCGCAGGGTTCGAAGCAAAAGGCCCGGCGGACGGCAAGCTCGGTGAGCTCAAGGCGTTCGCCCAGCTGGGCAAGGCCAGCGCAGAGGGGTCGACAGGCAACGAGTTCCTCAAGCTGTCCGGCAAGGCTGAGGCCGGCGCGGAGGCGGCACTCACCGCAGCCGCGTCGATCACCGATGAGGGTCTCAAAGGACGAGTAGAGGCCGGGCTCGGCGGGAAAGCGTCGGCAGAAGGGCGTGTTGACGTTGGGCCCCTTGGCGCGAACGGCAAAGCAGAGGTGTTCGGGGGTGCTCAGGCCGGCGCCCAAGTCACGGTAGGGCCGAAGGGAGTAAGCGCGACCGCCGACGCGTTCGCAGGCGCGAAAGGAACAGTCAAAGGCGGTGGCGACATTGGTGGTATCGGTGTCAACGTCGTCGCAGAAGGGTGGGCAGGCGTTGGTGCCGAGGCTGGCGTCACCGTCGGCCAAGGCGATGACGGCAAATGGCACGTCGGTGCAAATGCCGGTGGCGCATACGGTCTTGGCGGCAAGCTCGGTTTCGAGCTCACCGTCGACCCCGCCAAGGTGACCAAGACGGTCACCGATGCCGCCGAGACGGTCGGAAAGATCGGGGAGGCCGCAGGCGACGTGTATGGGGACGCTCAACGAACCATCTCCGGATGGCTGGACTGATATGCGCCGCAGTAGCGTCCTATCCCAGAAACGGAGTGAGTGACCAGTGGCTACGTCCTTGCCGATCCCGATCGAATTCCGTCTACCGAAGGGCTGGCAGGCGGTTCCACCCGACGCTGCGGGAGCGCCCGGCGCGGCGTTCGTCGCGATCCATCCGGCCACGAATCGCCCCGGCTTCACGACCAACATCACGATCGACGGTGAACATCGCCCGGATGCTGCCTCGCTGGCCGAAATCGCCGACGAGTCGATCAACCGACTTCACCAAGCGGCCACGACAGTATCGCTGTCACAGCGGACCGAATTCGGGTCCGCTGACGCACCAGGTCTGACCCAAGTACTGCGAGTCACCACTCTTGTCGAGAGAGAGCACACCGAGCTGATCCAGTGCCAGGTCTACCTCTCAATGTCCGATGTCGACCGCCCGCAGGAGCGAGCGGTGATCAGGCTGTCTCTCACAGCCGCGGAGGACAATTTCAAGGCCGTCATCGGGGACTTCCAGGAGTTCGTGGCTTCCGTGCGCCCGGAGAGCCCTGGTTCGCATAGCGGTCAATGAGCTCTAGCCGGGCTACGTCCTTGGTGCACGAACCGCCCCACTGCGAAGACGACAACAAATTTCAGGCCCCCCATGTCGAGACCTGCACCGTTGTACGCGGGGCGCTTGTTCGTTCGGCCACGCTCTGAATTGGGGGCGACGGTCGCGCCCGCAGCGTTACGACGTAGTCGCGGCTTCTGCCTCACCTTCTTTGACCAACAGCAGCCACTCACGGAAAGGCGCCGGCAGCGGAACCGTCGGGAAGTGAGGCCGCCAGCCGACCGGGAGGTAGCACATCTCAGGCGAGAAAATTTTCGCATCACGGAAGTGATACAAGTTGCCAAAGGTGGTCGTCTTGAAGTAGGTAACGCCCTGGAAAGTCGACTGGCGGAATGTGGTGTCGCCCTGGAAAGTCGCCTCACCGAACCAGGCGTCCCTTTGGAAGCTTGCTTGGTCGAACGTGGCGTCGCGCTGGAACGTTGTCCAGCCGAACTCGGCGCGGCCCCGGAAGGTCACCCAGCCGAACCTGGCACGACTCTGGAAGGTCGCCCCGCCGAACCAGGCGCGGCTATGAAGGGTCGCTCGGTCGAACAAGGCGTGGCCTTGGAAGGCCGTCTGGTCGAACGTGGCGTCGTCCTGGAAGGTCGCCCCCCGGAACCTAGCGTCCCTTTGGAAGCTTGCTTGGTCGAACGTGGCGTCGCGCTGGAACGTTGTCCCGTCGAACTCGGCGCGTTTCCGGAAGGTCGCCCGGTCGAACAGCGCTTGGCCTTGGAAGGTCGTCTGGTTGAACAGGGCGTGGCCGTGGAAGGTGGTCCCGCCGAATCGGCAGGTTCGGGCACGGCAGGCCCGCATGTCCCATTCGATGAGAGTGGCGCCGGTGAGGTCGAGGGCGATGTATTTCCAGAACTTGGCGTTGGTGGGATTGCCGTCCTCATCGAAGTCAGGACGTAAGTGATCGGTGATCAGACGTTGAGCGGTGAGACGAACCTGAAGCTCTTGCCGGGTTTGCTCGTGGTGGTCGTGGATAGATGCCGTAGCGGCGGCGGCGGAGGCGATAGACAGTTCGCTGATCGGTGAGCGTGTGGCCCTGCGGCGTTGTGGCGGGTGTAGCCCCAGCCTGCGGGCTTCGGTCGGTCCGGGCCGGCCCGGCGTGGTCGTGTCGTCGGTGTCGGGCGGGAAGAAGGGCATACGTAGGTACGCGCAGAGCAGGTCAATGACGGGTTGCCGGTGGTCAGGGTTGTGCTGGGCCAGGCGTTCCAGGGTGAGCAGGGCGGCGATGCGTACCGGCGCATCGGCCGATCCGAGCTGTTCGCCCGCTGCGGAGTACAGATCGGTGATGCGGCGCTCCTGGGCATCGTGGCGGTTGTCGGCGGCGACCTGTTCTTCGCGCGCCTTCGTCTCGGCCGCGACGCGTTCCCGGTGGGCGAGATCGAGTTCGGTGATGCGCTGGCGACGGGCAGCCAGCCACAACGCGACCGCACCGCCGGTGCCGATCACAATGCTTCCGGCGAGTTTGACGATCTCCAGCCGGATCTTGTCCTGCTCGGTTCCTCCTCCGAACAGCATCAACAGAACCGACACCGACACCACGGCGACGAGCACCAGGACCACAACGCCGATCGGGATAGTCCGGCGATGCATCACCGGTACTGATGCGCTCGGCGTGGGCTCGCGCTCGTCGGCCTTCCGCACAGGACTGCTCATGATCTACAGGTTGCCGAAAGCCGATCGGGACCGGGTCGATTTCGATGAATATGCCTGCACGGCAAGCGCGCCCCCGCACCCGGTGAAGGGACGCTGTTGGCGAATGTGGGGCCTGGGATCGCCCTGGCAAGATCAACTGATCTTGCCAGGGCGGTTGCCGTTGGAGGCTGTGGGTGTCGTTGCGTCCGGTGTGCGCGAGCGAGGTTCCTGCTGAGACGGTTCGGGTGGCGCATGCGGTATTTCCTCAGGGCTGTCTGGCGATGCGGATGCGCGATGTCCTGGGGCCGGTGTTCTCCGACGTCGAGTTCAGCGCGTTGTTCTCTGCGCGGGGTCAGCCTGCTGTTTCACCCGGCCGGTTGGCTCTGGTGTCGTTGCTGCAGTTCTGCGAGGGCCTGTCTGATCGGCAAGCCGCTCATGCGGTGCGGGCCAGAATTGACTGGAAGTACGCCTTGGGGCTGGGGCTGGCCGATCCGGGGTTTGACTTCTCGGTGCTCAGCGAGTTTCGTGCTCGGCTGATCGAGGGCGGGTTGGAGCGGCGTGTGCTGGACGCGGTGTTGGAGGCTGCTCGCGCAGCCGGCCTGCTCGCCGCCGGCAAGAGGCAGCGCAGCGACTCGACCCACGTGCTGGCGACGACGCGGGAGCTCAACAGGCTGGAGTTCGCCGTCGAGACACTGAGGGCCGCACTGAACGCGGTGGCGGCGGTGGCCGGGGACTGGCTCATCGATCATGTTGAGCCGGAATGGTTCGATCGTTATTCGGCCCGCCCAGAGGACACGAGGTCCCCGTCACGGTGGGCGGCCCGGGTCAAGCATGGTCACCAGGTCGGCGCGGATGGCATGGTGCTGCTTCAGGCGGTGTTCGCCGCTGGCGCGCCGGAGTGGTTACGGCACCTGCCCGCGGTGGACTTCCTGCGGCAGGCGTGGATTCAGCAATACCAGCTCGAAGACGGCCAGGTGCGCTGGCGCGAGCCGAAGAACGTGCCGCCAGCGACGATACGGCTGACCACTCCCTACGACGCGGACGCGCGCACCGGCGCCAAGCGCGAGACCGCCTGGGACGGCTACAAGGTCCATCTGACTGAGACTTGCGAGCCCGACGCGCCGCACCTGATCACCCATGTCGTCACCACACCGGCTTCGGTGGCGGACATGAGCATGACCGCCGTAATCCACACAGGACTGGCCGAACGCACGCTGCTGCCCGATGAGCACTTGGTCGATGCGGGCTATGTCGACGCCGACCACCTGGTCACCGCCCAGCAGCGCCACCAGGTGAAACTGGTCGGCCCGGTGAAATCCGACACCGGATGGCAAAGCAAGGCCGGCGCGGGATTCGACAGCACGATGTTCACCGTCGACTGGGACAACAAGCACGTGACATGCCCTACCGGCAAGATCAGCACCCAGTGGAGACAGGATCGAAGCCAGGCCGGCATACCGGTTATCCGGGCTCGTTTCCACCCTGCCGACTGCCGAGCCTGCCCGGTGCGTGAGAAGTGCACCAAGACCGGCGGTCATTCCGGACGCCGGATCACGCTTCGCCTGCAAGCGGAACACGAAGCGCTTCGGCAGGCCAGGCTCGAGCAACGCACCCCGGAATGGCAACGTTCCTACCAGCACAGAGCCGGCATCGAAGGAACCATCGCCCAAGGCGTCAGCGCCTTCGGGCTCCGCCGGTCCCGCTACCGAGGGCTGGACAAGACCCGGCTACAGCACCTGCTCACCGCCGCCGCGATGAACCTCACCCGCCTCAACGCCTGGCTCACCGACACCCCGTTCGCACCCACCCGAACATCCCACTTCGCGGCACTCCGCCCCGCCGCGTAAACGGCGACGGGGCGGATTCGCCAACAGCGTCCCGGTGAAGGGTGCGTGGGCGCGTTGGTTCAGGCAGCGCGGTGCCGCCCCCTCGGGACGGGCTCGCGCCGCACGCCACAGAGACACCGTTACAACGCGCGGGGCGTCTTGCTGTCGGGTCGGCGGGTACCTCTTCGTCAAGCCCAAGATCGTGGCGTGACGCGCGCCTGGCAGGATTGAGGGCAGGGAACTTTCGGGGTCGCCCTTTTATGCGTAGCGTTCCGTAGTCGTTCCTCCCCTTCCTAACCGCATTTGGTCACGATGGAAGGGTGTAGATGTCCACGTTTTTCCTGCTGGGATGGGTCTTAGCGGCCGCGTGTCTCGTGGTGACTCCCGGTGTTCAAGCGTTGATGAGTCCGAGCAAGCGCCGCCGAGGCGAGGCGTTCCGGCATTTCCGTAGCAACCTCGCGTGGGCGGCCGGTTCCGTGAGCGTGGCCGGCCTTGTCGCAGGAGCACTCGAAGTATTGCCACTCCGGTAGCGACGGCCGAAGGGCGCCGCGCCCTGCTGTGGGGCGCGGCGCCTCTCCTACTTTCCGTCGCCAGCTGAGCTGTAGACGGGTGGCGTGTTGCTTCCGAGGACGATGCGCGTCAGCCACGCGGGCATGCGTGGTTCGATCGCGCGGAGCCCGGCGTACACGGCTCCAAGGATCATCGGGACTGCAAGAGTCGGCCCGGCGTCGCCGAGCGCGTTGACGAGCCAGCCCGGTGCGCCGAGCGTGACCAGGTAGGCCACCAGGGCGGACCAGGCGGCGGGCACGATGGTGCGCAACCAGGCGGTGAGCTGGTCGGACACGGGCTTCCTCCTCATGCAATAGAAAACGGGCACCGCGGTTGCGGTGCCCGTTCGGATGGTGTGGGAGGGTGGTCAGGCGGCGTCACGATCGGCCGGGTTCAGGGCCCCAAACCGGGTGTCGTACTCGAGTTGCATCTGAAGCATGCGGAAATCACGGAGCTCCCGCCCGACCTCCGCAGCCCGCGAAGCGAGCCGGACCAAAGCGTGCGGATGGATGGTCCATGCGCTACCGGTGAACCAGAACAGATCGCGCCACGGCTTGCGAGGGCTTCCGTTCTGCTTCAGTACCCCTGCTGTACGCAACAACCGACACAGTTCGGTGGTGTCGAGGTCGATGCCGTATCGCTGCCGCATGAGTGCCGCAGCCTCGTCCCATGTCAGAGTGTGAGGCTCCAGCCGCGGGTCGGCCGCCTGCCCCACGACGGCGAAACGACCGGTGCGGCGGATTGATGGGAGCACCTCGTGGGTGATCCACCGCTTGAACTGCTTGGCCTCCTGCTTGCGCGAGCGGAGAATCAGCGAGTAGAGGCCGGGCTCGTTGATGATCGAAACCTGCTGCACTCCTCCAAGGGTGTCGATACTGTGGACACCCTTTTCGTCCTCATCGAGCAGTGCGAGCGAGCTTCGGGGGCTGCCAAGCTGGAGCACCGCTGCGACGTCGGCGGCAACGAACCACGGCTCGTCATCACGTATAAGCGCCCGCACGTGGTGCTCTTGATAGGCGAATGGCAGAATCTCGGACACGTCAGCTCCTCCGAGTAGTTGACGTAGCAGATGGATTTGGTGAGGCGCGTGGTGGAAGCACACGCCGCACCGCGTTCTTGTGCCGGGGTCGCGCGTGGTGGAAGCACGCGCGACCCCGTTTTCTGCCGGCGTCGCCTCCCGACGAGACCGCTTGGTGACGACATCTCACGACGTGGTCACAGTCAGTAAAGCACACACCCCCGACACGACCATTTCGCAACATGCCGGTGTTATCGCAGGTCAAACACACAACATGTTGTATCCGTGTTTCGCGACTCGAACTTGCTGTCGACCCATGAATCGAAAGCTACATCGGGTCGGTCGACCTCCGCATCCGGGTCCGAGTCGTTAGGCGGTCTCGCGTCCTGCGAGGCGTTGCGCCAGCTCGGTGACGATCGCATCGGCCTGGTGCTCGTTGTCGTCGCCGAGCGCGGCGGTGACCGCTTCACGGATCACGGGACCGACGACTTCGACCAGCACGGGGCGCATGGCCGCGGCGACGGCGGCCGGGTCGGTTCCACCGGCGGCGTTGATCATCGCGGGCAGCTGGTAGATCACCGCGTTGTTGTCGCGCACGGCGTCGGCGAGCGGCACCATGATCTGCTCCGCGCCCGGCACCCGCGACGGCTTCGGCGCGATCACCGCGTTGTACAGGTCGACGAGCATGGCGACCACGGTTCGGGCTCCGATTTCGGTGCCCCAGCCGTGGATTCGGCCGTTCTCGCCGCGGGGGCCGAGCAGCTCGGTTTCGATGCGGGTCAGCTGTGCAGCTTGTTCGGGGGTCAAGTCGTCTACCTCCTGTGCGCCCGTGGTGGGCGTGTTGTTGAAACTGCGCACGTTCCACGGGCTGTCGTCGTCGCAGAGCTCCGGCATCACGCTGATGTGGAAGTGCTTGGTGTGCAGGTTGGTGCCGCGGTAGGGCATCCAGCGCCACGGGTTGAATCCGGGCCGGGTGTCGAGGATGTAGCCGTTGGCGATCAGGTATTTGATGCGCGGATCGCGGGATGCGGCGAGTTCGTCAGTGATCCGGTCGGTGTCCATGCCGCACGCTGGATCGTGGGTGAAGTCCCGAGCGGTCACCAGCATCATGCCGTCGCTGGCGGGGCCAACCCACGGGTTGTGATCTGAGCTGCGAGCGGCGTGCACGGCGTCGCCGACGCCACCGTCGCTGGTCTTTTTCCTGGTCGGGTACCTCGCATTGAACTGCTGGCGGAGGACTTCCAAGCTGCGCGCGACGCGCCAGGCCATGCGATCACATCCCAAAGTTCTTGGTGTACGCGGCCAGCAGAGCGGTGATGATCGCGCCGAGAATCCCGGAAGCGCCGGCGGCGGCCCACACCTTGCGTTCGAGGGTGCGCAGGCGGGTTTCGTGGTCGGACACGGTCGCGAGCCCGGCACGCAGCTCGGTTCGCATTTCGCGGACTTCACCGTGCATGGCCTGCATTTCTCCGTACATCTGGGACAGCGTGATCGTCACGCCGCTGTCAGGCGGGGGCATGCGCTCTCCAGTAGTGAGGCTCAGACGGATTGGTGTAGGTAGCAGCCGAGTACCTGACAGGCGATGACGCCGGTTCCCGACGTGGTGACGGTCAGCTCAACGGCTTTCCAGTCGGTACCGACTTGCGCCGACACGTCGAACGGCCCTTTCTGCGAGGCTTCCAAAGTGCCGCCGGTCCACGAACCCACCTGCACGCCGCCGACTTTGAGCCGATAGGTGATGCTCGGCGAGTCGAGCGCTCGCCCCCACACGCCATCGACGGTGATCCACGAATGCGAGATGGACGCGCGGCCTTCCCACAGGGTTTTTTCGGCGCCCACCTTGACAGCGTCGATCGTGGCGTAGCCGTAGGTTTCGCCGAGCCCGTCGGTGTGGGTGGTGATCGTGCGCGGCACGAACAGCTGTTGCAGGTTCACCGGCAGCCACGGGCGGGCGAGCCCTTTTGCCGGTGGCCGCGTCGTCGGAGACCACGATGTTGCCGGCGGTGTCGGTGAACGCCCAGAAATCCCGGCCGAACTGCTGCGCGCCTTGCGTGAACAGGATGCGCGAGCCGTCCTCGCGGCGGATCGTGAGCACCTGCTTGCCGGTGTTGTCCGGGCCGACGTACAGGATCTCGGTGTTGTTGTCGTCGACCATGCGCAGGAACGCGTCTTGCAGCAGCGTCAAGCCGCCGCGGCTGATGGTGGCCGACGCCAACCCCACGGACTTCCAGAGCCGCTGGATTTGCTGCTCGGCGCGCTTGATCCGGTCCAGCAGGTTGGACGGTTGATTGATCTGCCCCACGTTCCCCCCTCTAGGCCACGCCATCGAGCAGCGGCGCCAACGTCAACACCACGCGCTCGGCGTCGATGGACGGCGCGAAATCCATGTCGATCACGCGCACGGCGCCTTCGAACCCGTTGCGGTGGAACCGATCCGGCGGCAATACGAGCCAGCCGTCGTCACCGCGGTTGATGTCGGCGGCGGTCGGCGGGATGTCGCCGCGCACTTCGATCGTGGGAAGCACGACGGGCATGCGGGCGGCTTGCTGGTCGGCTTCGGCGTGGCCGGCCAACGTCGCCTCGGACTCGGCGCCGCTGTAGTTGTTCTCCAGCTCCAGCACCGGGAACCCTTGGCCATAGCGTTCGGCCTGCTCGGCGACGGCGATCGGGGTACCGAGGTCGACGCCTTCGCCGACGGCGTAGGCGCGGGTGGCCATGCGGGTGCCGTCGGTGGGCCAGGTGTAGCGGATGGCGTTGCCGCCGAGCTCCCACACGTGCGACGAACCCTGTTGGCCCAGCCACGGCGTCCCGATGCGCAGGATGCGCCGCGGCGCGCCAGAAGCGGACGGCAGCACGTCGAACACCATGTCGGGGCCGTCGATGACGTTGGACAGGTTGCGCAGTGCCTCGCCGACGTCGGTCAGGTCGTAGCCGTTGTACGTGCGGTCTCGCCGGGTGTTCGATGTGGAGGTATCGAATTCGATGCCGATGTCACCGCCGGTGTGCGCTTGCGCCTGGGCGACGAGTTGGCGGGCGATGTCGTTCTGCTCCACGTTGGCGTAGGTGGTGGACAGCCCGGCCACCGTCGACAGGCTCACCGTCGACGGCAGCACCGGCAGCACCTTGCGGTGGTCGAAGTACGACCAGAACTCGCCGGCACCGATCTCGACGGTGTCTCGTTCGGAATCGTAGGAGCGGGACCAGATCACCCCGCCCCACATCGGGCGGGAGTCCCGAAACGCGTAGACCACACGGCGGGCGGGCATCGTGAGGTCGTGCGGGTTGAGATGCCCGGACCGCTCATCGAGCTTCCACGTGGCGGTGAACCGGCCGCTACCGTTCAGCGGCTTGTTGAACCGCACCGACGTGAGCGGCACCTCCTCCAACAGGGTGTTGGTGCGCAGGTCGGCGATCGCATAGGTGCAGACGGGCAGCGCCACCGGATCACCCCCGCGGCCACGTCAACGAGAAGTTGATGCCGTTGCCCAACGGGTCCAGGTTCAATGTCGCGCCGGTGTTCTGGTAGGCCCACACCGACACCTTTTCCCCGGCGTTAAACCGGCGCGTCGTCGAGCAGCTCAGAGTCGCCGGCTCGCCGGTTTGGTCGCTGCCGGCCTGCCCATTGCGGCTCGCGGTTGGGCTGGAGCCGATCGCTATCGCCCGTTCCGCGGCTGATGCCGACGGCACGAACCGGACGTTGGCGGCCAGGTGCCACAGTCCCGAGCGGTTCAGCGTGAACTCGGTCCCAGCCGACACCGCGGCAACCGACACGTCATCGCTGACGTAGTCGACATCAGGCAGGTGCACGCGCTGGTCGACGTTGTTCGGGATGCCCTGCGCGGGCTGCGTCGTGGCCCGGAAGTACCGCGCTTCATGGCGGGTGGCGTTGGTGGTGCCGCCGATCGGGAACGCATCTACCCACGCCGAACCGGTCCAGCGCTGCACGATGTTCGTCGACGACAACATGATCAGCTGTCCCGTGATCGGGTTGCTGATCTCCGATGCGGCGGCCACCACCGGGATGCTCGGCACCCGCCAATCGGTGCCGTCGTGCACTTCGACGCGCTTGGTGTCGAGCCGGTACACGGCCTGCCCGGCGTAGGGGTTGGCGACGCCACTGCGGGCGGTGGCGTCGGTGACCGGCAGGATGCCGCCGGCGGCCACGGTGCGGGGCGTGTCGAAGTTCGTGATGTTGCTAGTGGTGATCATGGTTGCGTTGGCCGGCACCACGATGCGCGCCCGCACGATGTAGTCGGCACTTCCGGTCACCGCCGGGTCGATCGGGGTCGCCCCCGGGGTGCCGACGATGTGCCGCACCACCATGTCGCTGTTGGCGTCGCCGAAATACGCGTCGGACTGCTGGAACACGATCAGGTCGTTGCGTGGGTTGGACGCGTCGGCGGGGACCGTGCCCAGCACGTTGATGTCCTTCACCGCGTCCAAGCACATGATGTAGGCGCCGCCGCCGCGGCTGGACTGCACCACGGCGCGGAACGGGGCGATGTGCACGAACCCGTCGGCGGTCGGGTTGGTGGCGGTCACTGCGCCGGGTGTGGCTGCTGCCGGGAACAACCCGCTGCGGGACGTGATCTGTCCGCTCGGGGTCGCGAGCGCAGCGACGGTGATCCGTCCGTCTTCGACGGTCTGCTGTCCGACGCCGGAAACCTGCTGCACTGCCCACGAATGGCGCTCGGCCACGGGAACCCCCTCAGAAACTCGTGTGGTAATAGAGGCATTCGAGCTGCCCGGTGCCGTCGCTCGTTTCGAACCGCACTCGGGTGTCGCCGGGCGGCAGCGTGAACCACTGCCGCCGCACAAGCACGTTGCTGCGGCTCACGCCGGTGGACAACAGAACCGATCTGTCCTGCGTGGTCAGCATCAGGGGGTGCCCAGCAGGCAGCGTGTACGTGTCGTCAAACACGAGTTCCTGACCGGTGTCGACGTTGCGGGATCACCGGCCGCGTGCACGGCCCCGTGATCCGCCACACCGGTTGCGCGTGGGCATTGCCGTCGTTGGTGATGACGAGCTCGCCGCCGGACTGCGCGGTGCCCCACACCAACGGCCACGTCAGCGGCCACACAAGGCCACCGCCGCCGGCCGCCGGCGGGGCAGTGGTGAACGACTGCTGCGGCAGGTGTAGCAGCCGCGGGTTGGTGGCGCGCCACTGGATCGCCCCGCGGGTGAGCCCGTAGTGGTACTCCACCGGGGTCGGGATCATGCGGCGCACACACCGCGCCATCACCATCGCTTTGATGCCCTGCCACTGCACCACGAGCGGTTCCTCGGCAGGGTTTTCGTCTGGGGCGGTGACGCGCCGCAACGTCGACTCGGCGGCTCGAAACGCTGTCGGGTCCGGGTCGCCGAGCTCGAATGACAGCGTGATGATTCGCCGGTCGGCGTGCAGCTGGCCGGGTTGGTAGCCGTGTTGGTTGGCCAGCTCGGCGTCACCATCGCGCATGTCGGGCAGGTCTTGCCAACCCTCCAACTGCACCAGCTCGTACGTGGTGTCCACACCGAGCAGGGCGCCGCGCCACTCGATCTGCCCATCGGTCGTGATCAGATCACCAGCGGCCACTACCCACCCCCACGAGAGAACCAGTCCAGATCAGCGGCGATGTCGTAGGGCGACTGGTGAGGCTGCGCCACGAACGTGCCGATGTGGATCGTTGCCCGCGGCGTCGGCTCGCGGAACGGGCCGGCCTGCGCGAGCATTCGCCGCGTTTCGTGCGCTGGCAACACGCGGCCCGGCCCGGATGGGACAAGCAGCTCGGGTCCGGTTTCGCCGACCAGCACCGGACGTTGTGAGGCGACCGGACCACCGTGCGCGCGCAGCGGCAGCGGAATCCCTGAACCGGGGTTGGTTTGCCCCAGCCCGGGGCCACGCACCACGATGTCGACGTAGCGCCATCGCGGAATTGCGTTCACGGCGTTGCGGACGCTGTCGGCGGCGTTCACTGCGTCCCACGCCCCGGGTGTCGTGATCAGCGTGGCTACGTCGCGAGGGATGCCGAAATACCGGTCTGCGAGCGCCCGCGCCTGATCGGCGGTGAACCCCATCTGCATCGCCTCGGCGATGAACTGCCCGCGGCGCTGCTCCGAGGCGGACACCGCCGCAGCGGCGGCCTGCTGTTGCGACTGCCCCTGGCGCAGCGCCGTGTCGTAGGCGGTCTGCGCTAGCGTTCGGTACTGGTCGCCCTGCTGCACGAGGTTGTCGTGCAGCTCGCGGCCTTCCTCGGTGGTCAGATTGATCTGTCCGTCGGCGGCGAACAGTGCCGCTTGCCAGCCGGCTGTGCCGCCGCGGACGCCGTCGAGGGATTCCCGCAGGGTGTCCAACCCTTCCTCGAACCGGGCGGTGGCCTCATCCATCGAGATTTGCACGCCGAACAGTTGTTGCCAGGCGGCGTTGAGCGCGTCGACGCGGTCGGCGGTGTCCGCGGTCGAGTTCTTCAGCGTGTTGATCGCCTCGCGTAGCGAGTCCGCGCCGGGAACCGCTTGGCTCATCGCCGAGTCCGCGCAGTACACCGCATCGGTGTACTGCCGCTGATCGTCGATCGCGCCTACGATGGTGCCGCGCAGTCCGTCGGTGGCCAGCAGCAAATCCGTTGACGCGTCGGACTGCTCCCGCAAGGCCCCAGACACCCCGGTGAAACTGCCCTGTGCCTCGTAGGCTGCCTGCACCTGCCCTTGCAGCGCGGCACGCACACCATCGAGCGCGGGGCCGCCGCTGATCAGAGCGTCGATGTACTCCTGGTGGGACAGCCCGGCCGCCTCGACCTATCCGGCAATGGACTGGTACTGCTCGGACTGCATGATGGCCGAGCGGGCATTGGAGTCGAACGCCCCGGCGGAATCCCGCAGCGCCGACGACAACGACCGCTGGTCGCCCTCCGCGCTCTGGCTGGCCGACCCGAACAGGGCGAGCCCGATCGTTGCGGCGGCCAGCGCGACGCCGAACGGGCCGCCCAGCACGCCGAGCATGCCGCGGCCGGCGGTCTGCATCAGACTGCCACTGCCGGCGGCGCGACGTGTGGTGTCGCTGAACTGAATCATCGACGTGGCCACACCGGACACGACGTCGCGCACGGCGCGGATCCCGCGCATCGTGGTCGCCAGCGACAGCCACATGCCGATCAGCGGCCCCAGCGCGCCCGACAGCGGCTCGATGACGTTGAGCACGCCCGAGAGCACGTCGAGCGCGACACCCACGGCAGAGGACATCACCGGCAGCGCACCGCCGGACATATCGTTGATCACGCCGATGATCCGGGTAACGACGTCGGCGACCTCGTCGCCGTGCTCGGCCCACACCCCGGTCAGACCGACCAGCACGCCGCCGACTTCCGGCAGCACGCCGGCGACGAGCTGGCCGAGGTGCTCGACGCCGAGCCCGGCGTCTTCCGAGCCGGTCGACACGATCTCGAAGAACTCGCCGACGCCGGCGCCGGCGTCGGCCATCAGCGATGCCATGCCGTCGACGACCGGCCCGGCACGCTCCACCGAGGCAACCATGCCCGGCATCGCGTTGCGGGCGAAATCCACCACGCCGTCGGTCAGGGTGGCCACGAAGGGCACCGAAGCGGCGAAGGCGTCCCGCATCAGTGGGCGCAGCTCCTCATACGCCGAGCCCATCCCATCCGCCGCGCCGACGAACGCCGGTTCCAGTGGCGCGGCATCAGCCATCAGTCCAGTGCGGACAGTCTCGGACAGGTCCTGGAAGCTGTCGCGTACGGCGGCGTTTTCTCGTAGGGCAACGGCGCCGATCCCGATGAACGCCAACGGCAAGGCACCAACCGCGGCGGCGACACCGGCAGCCGCAACGGCCGACCCACCGGCCACACCGGCGAGTGCCTTCGTGGCGCGGTTGCCCATGCGGTCGATCGAGTCGCCGACCTTGTCGAAGGTGTTCGACGCGCGGTCGATGCCGAGCACGGTGAACACCAGATCGCGCTTGACGTGGCGCCGTTGTCGATGACCTTGACCGGCAAGGTTTGCATGATCACGTTGCCATCGGGCACGTTCGGCGTGGTGCCGTCAAACCGAACGTTCGCGGTGATCTTCACTTCGGAGTTGAACGCGCCGGCGATGTTCGCGCCGGCGAACAGCAACATGAGCTCGGCCTCATCGCCGTTGACGAACCGGTTGTAGGCGGTGAGGTTGTTGAACTCGCCCTCGATCGTGCCGCTGTAGACCCGGGCCTGCGAGCCTTCCGCGCCGATCTCCAACGGCTCATTGCGCAGCCGCGAGCCGTGCACGTACCGGTCATCGGCGAGCCCGTTGGTGCCTTGCAGGTTGATCGACCGCATTTCGTGCGCGCTGCCGGCCACGGTGAGACTGCCCTCGACGAACGTGAGCAGGTCGAGGTTTGCCGGGTAGCTGGCGGTGGCAAGCGGCGTGGCGGTCGTTTCGTCGCGGCCAAGGACCGTCACAGCGAGAGTGACGATCTCGCCGATGGCGCTCGACAACGTCCAGCTCGACACCTTGCAGCCGGTGTAGGTGAACGGGTGCACCGTGCCAGCGGTGTCCGGTCGGCCCACCTGGATCGTCAGGCCGGGCGGTGGCGGGCCGGGGGTGAACGTGTGCTTGTAGACCGTCGGCGCGTTCGTGGCGTCCGGCTGCGCGGTGCTCACCGCGTTCGCCAGCGGCACGCAGTCGGCCCGCGAGGGTCTGCCGGTTGGCGATCTGCTCCGGCGTCAGCCGCTCGACGCCGGTCTCCTCAGCTCGGTCGGTCTCGGCGGAGCCGTGCTGGCGGAGGGCGTCGACGAGCGCGATCGTGGCGTGCACATGCGCCTCGGTGACCCACCGGTCCGTCCGGTCCCCGTCGGCGAGCAGCCGTTCGGCCTTGGCGCGGTGGTCGATCATCGGGTCACCGCCGCGAGGTTGTCGGCGATCCGCAGCCGCGCCGCCGCGTGGTAGGTGCAGAACGCGCGGCCGACGTAGCCGCGCAGCTCCCACGCGCCGGGCGTGGCGCACGGGTTCCAGGCGCCGCCGTTGCAGTGCCGGCTGGGCAGTGCGAGCCAGGCGCGGTTGTCCTGCTCGACCAAGTCGTGGTCGGCGCGGGCACGGGATTCGGTGTGCATGCCCAGCGCCTCAAGGAAGGTCGGCGACACGTCGGTGCGTTCGGCCTCGATTTCCGGCGGGATAGGCTTCGTTGCAGCCATTGAGAGCTCCGATCTCTCGTGGTGAGCGGGGCGCCGCGCTCTTGGCCGGGAGCGGCGGCCCGCGTTTCTGTTGGGGGATCAGGCGTGGGCGAGTCGCCGCGCGCGGGCGGGCAGCTCACCGGCCATCCACCGGTCGGCGTCGTCGCGGCGAATCCGGTAGCAGGCGTGCGGTTTCGGCTGGGCGCCCCGCAGTCCGCTGCGGCCGTCGGTGCGCTGGTACTCGCGGAGCGCGCGCAGCACGGTGTCTTTGTGGCGGCGCGTGTAGGCGGCGGCTTCGCGAACGGTCATCCACGGCGAGGGGATCGCCGCTCCCCCGTCGACGCTCGGTTTGGTCGGCCGGGGCGGCGGGATCGGGTGCGTCGGCACCGGTCCTTTGGTGGGGCTGGCGTCGCCGGTCATGCCGCGCCGACCTTGGACGCGGTCATCACCTGTTCGATGTCGACGCCCAGGTGGTTGGCGATCCGGTACAGGGTTTCGACGGCGGCCGTGTTGGTGCCGGTCTCGATCCCGTAGAGGTGCTTGTAGGAGATGTCGACAGCGGCGGCGAAGTCGCTTCGCCAGCGTTGGCTGGTCGAGCTGAAGCAGATGCGCGACCGCATCGACGCGGAGATCTCCCGAATCGAGCAGGAGCAACGATCCCGCGATGAACGCAAGCACAGCTGGCAGCTCATCAGAGGTGGCTTGCTCACCGTTGTACTGCTGACCCTCAGCGGCGCGGTCTGGACGCTGCGCCAACTGCGGGACCACACGACAGCCTTCGCGTTGATGGCGGCGACGGCATCCACCGGCATGGTGGTCATGGCGATTGTGTTGGCTCCGGTGACCGAACGCGATGCCCGCGGCGAGTCCCCGCCCCAGCCGCAGGAGACACGAGCCCTGCTGACGCCAGGACCACGCGACACCGACATGACGACGCTCGCGCCGACGGCGCCCCAGCCACCGGGCGCGCCGGGCACCACAACGAGCGCGCCAGCCACGTCGAGCGGCGAGTCCGAGCCGCCATCAGCGCCACCCGAGTCAGCCACGAGCGCGCCGGCCACGTCGAGCACGCGAGATCAGCCGAGCACCACCCCGACCAGCACGACAGAACCAAGCCCGGCGGAGCGCCCCAACGACAACGGCGAGACGGAGCGCCCCGACGACAACAAGCACGACCAGGGCAAACCACACGACAAGGACCGCTGTCTACGGGTGCGACCACACCTCGGAGTAGACCCGCACGCCTGCCTGTCCGCTGTAGGTGAGGTGTTGCAAGCAACGATCTAGGGAGGCGATATGGCATGGGCTGACCCGTTACCGGGTGGCGGTTTCCGCGGTGGATACCGTGACTCAGCCGGAACGAAGAAGTACGTCAAGGACGCTGCAACAGGCCGGACGCGGAAGTTCACACGAAAGAAAGACGCGCGCGACGCCGCGACCGAGGAAGAAATCAGCGCCAGCCGACAAGCCGCGGTCGACACCGGAAAGCAATCCGCAAGGATCCCGTGGGGCGAATTGTGGGACCGCATCTCCAGCGCTCGGGACGCACGGCCGTCCGACACCTACGTCACCGAACACTGCCTTGTTGAGAAGTACATCCGTCCAAAATGGGGCGACGTTCACCTCAACAAGATCACCAGCAAGGGCAGTGCTGACACCGGCGTTCAGGAATGGGTCGACGACCTGACGGCCGGCCGGGTTGACGCCTGGAAGTACGAACGGCAGCCCTCCCCCGCCTACGTCCGGCGGATCTACGCGGTGTTCCAAGCATCGATGACGACAGCGAAGGACAAGGGCATCCTGACGGCCTCACCCTGCGTTGGTATCAAGCTGCCCAAAAAGACCAAACGGGCAAAGCCCTATCTCGCACGGGACAACGCCGAGAAGATGGGCGAGCACCTGCGGAACTACCGCGACGTTGTGGATTTCAGCCTCGAAACAGGTCTCCGCCCTGGCGAACTGTGTGGGCTGCATGCGCACAACGTGGACCTAAAGCGCGGCTGGGTGGTGGTATGCGAGGTCTTGGTAGCGCGACGTCGCGTCATCCGCCCCTACCCGAAGGACGAGGACATGCGGGCGGTCCCCCTGACACCCAAAGCGATCCAAATCCTAGACCGCCAGCTCGACGGACGTAGCCTCGCCGGCGGCTGCGGGGTCGAACACACCGATGGGACCGAATGCACTGGTGCACTGGTCTTTCTCTCCAAGAGAGGACACCCTCTGCGATCCGATCGGGTTGGGGATTGGATGCGCCGGGCTGCGAAGAAGGCGAGCGTTCCGTCGGTGTCGCTGTACGCGAGTCGCCGGGGATTCGCCACACGCGCGGCGGATGGCGGGCTCGATGTGTTCGCACTTGCTGACGCCATGGGGCACGCTGATATCCGACAGACCAAGGAGTACGTACAGCAGACAGCCGCCGCCCGACAGCGCCTGATCGCTGCCCTCGGCCAGGCACCGACGCTGACCGTAATCCGTGGTGGGGCAGATGGGGCAAGTCATGGGGCACACGTCGACCAACAGCAGTCTTCATCGGACTCGATCGAACCCGACCAAAACGCAGGATGACCTGCCAGTTTGCGGTCAGACGCCGTAATCCACCTTCAACCACCGCAAGCCGTAAACCCGCAGGTCAGAGCACTCAAGCGACACCAACACTGTCACAGTCAATGGCTGTGACGCTTGTCGAACGATCAGTTGCGCCCGGATGGGGGTTGGGGCGGTGCGAGCATGGGAACCTTCCTGTCATTCCGGCCCCGCAGCACCGGAACGGCCGGCGGCGCGAACCCGATTCAGGAAGTCGGCCCCGCCCCGCTCAGCTCCGCGCGGAGTCGGGCGCAGATCGCTTCCACCGCGGCTTCGTCGGGCATCGCGCTGTCGGTGAACATCGCCATCTGCAGCGCCGGCCCGTAGCCGCCGAACCGCTCCATCAGGTCACGGGTCGCCGGCTGCACGACGAAGTGGATGTGGCCGGGCGTGCCGCCGGAATGCGACCACAAGCAGACGTAGACCTGCTCCGGGCGCACGACTTCCTCGACCGCTGCTGCGACGCGCCGCAGGAGCGGGCCGAGCTCCGCGCTCTCCGCTTCGGTCAGCTCGGCGATGTGCAGGACGTGCCGGAACGGCTTGACCAGCAACGTTCCGACGCCCAACGGGCCCACGCAGTGCTCCACCACCCAGGATTCGGTCTCGTGCACTCGCCCACCCGGGAGCCGGACCGCGCCGCTCGAGAGGTCGCAAGCCAGGCACTCGCCCGATGCTTCGCGCTGCGCACCCACAGCTCGATCACCTCCCTGCCTAATCGACCGCCCGCGCAGCCGATCACTGCGTGCCGGTGACAGGAAGGTTCCCATGCTCGCGTTCCGCGCCTCAGGAATGACAGGAAGGTTCCCATGCTCCAGGCGTGGCGACAGGAAAGTTCCCATGCTTGCACCCGGCGCAGCCTGGGCCGTGGATCGGATGCTGCCGGCGGGAAGGGGTGCGGCGGCAGGAGCTTCGCGGCCGTGATCGGCGGGAGCCCTGCGAGGTCCGACCTCGCAGGGCTTCGGGTCAGCCGCGCAGCAGCGTTTCGACGCCTTGGCCGCGGATGGATGCGTCGAGCACCTGCACGGTGTGCGCCATCGCCAGGTGCTCGCCGCGGCGCTCGAGCGCCGTGCGGATCTGCATCGAGCACCCCGGGTTCGCCGTCACCAGCAGCTTCGCGTCGGTGGCGAGGACGTTCTCCGCCTTGCGGTCGCCCAGGTCGCGCGCGGCCTCCGGCTGGAGCAGGTTGTAGACGCCTGCGGAGCCGCAGCACAGTTCGCCTCGGTTGATCTCCCGGAGCTCCAGCTCGGGGATCGCGCGCAGGAGTTCGCGCGGCTGCGACCGGATGCCCTGGCCGTGCGCCAGGTGGCAGGCATCGTGGTAGGCGATCTGCACCGGCAGCGGGTGGCGCTCGGCGACCGGGCCGAGTTCGGTGAGCAGTTCGGCGATGTCGCGCACGCGTGCGGAGAAGCGTTCCGCGCGCTCGGCGTATTCCGGGTCGTCCTGCAGCAGTCGCGGGTATTCCTTCAGCGTGGAGCCGCAGCCCGCCGAGTTGATGACGATGTAGTCCACACCGGACTCTTCGAAGGTGTCGAGCAGCTCGCGGGCGAACTTCACCGCTTCGGCTTCCCGCCCGGAGTGCTCGCTGAGCGCGCCGCAGCAGCCCTGCGCCGGCGGGATGACGACGTCGCAGCCTTCGGCGGCGAGGATGCGCGCCGTTGCCGCGTTGACATCGGGGAAGAACGCGCTCTGCACGCAGCCGGTGATCATCCCGACGGTCGCGCGTCGTTTTCCGCGCGCCGGGATCCGGTTTCCCAGCTTCGGCGCGCGGCCGATCGGCGGCGCCAGGGACTCCATCACCTGCAGCCCGTCCGGCAGCTTCGCCAGCAGCCCGGAACGCTTGAGCAGGTTGCCGATGCGGAGCCGCTGGTACAGCGCGAGCGGCCCACGCATCGCCTTGAGGCGGCGCGGGTACGGGAACAGCGTGAAGATCGCCGTGCGCAGGAGCCGTTCCCAGCGGCCGCGCTTGTGGTTGCGTTCGACCTGCGCGCGCGTCTCGGTGATGAGCGTGCCGTACTGCACCCCGGACGGGCAGGCGGTCACGCAGGCCATGCAGCCGAGGCATGCGTCGAAGTGACCGACCATCGTGTCGGTCATGGGCTCGCCTTCGAGCCCTTCCTTCATCAGGTAGATGCGCCCGCGCGGCGAGTCCATCTCCTCGCCCCACAGGTCGTAGGTGGGGCAGCTGGGCAAGCAGAATCCACAGTGGACGCAGTCGTCGACGAGCTCGCGCTGCGGCGGGTGCAGCGCATCGAAGGCGCCCGGGCTGGCCGGCGTCTCGGTCATCAGATTCCTCCCACGAACCGACCGGGGGCGAGCCGGTGTTCCGGATCGAACTGGTCCTTGGTGCGACGCATCAGCGCCAGCAGCCCGGGCGCGATCGGCCCCCACGGGTCGATCGCGGCGTCCTGCGGCGCCCGGAGCAGCACCGCGTAGTCGCAGCTGGCGCGCAGCGCCTTGACGAACTCGGCGACGGCGGCGGCATCCGCGTCGCCGGGCAGCCCGGCGTTCAGCACGCCGAGCCCGGCGGCGCCGCGGATCGCCAATGGCAGACCGCTCGCCGCGGCGGCGTCTTGCGCGACGCTGAGCAGTCGCGGCAGCGCGGTCGGCTCTGCGCCGAAGCGCAGGCCGATCCCGCTGGCCGGGTCGAACGGGTATCGACCCCACCACGAAGGGGCCTGTTCCAGCACTTCCGCGCCGTGCCCGATGGCGGCGGCCAGCTCGACCGCGCGGTCGTGCGTCGCGGTGGGCCTGCCTTCGAGCTGCGCGCAGACCGTGATCGGCCCGCCGGGCTCGACCCGGTCGAGTTCGATCGCGGTGGGCATCGCCTGGGAATGCCGGACGATGTCGGCGGCGGCCGCGGCGCTCGCCGGGTCGTCGGCGGTGACCGTGATCCAGCGGTGCTCGGCGGCGACCGGGTGCAGCCGGAACACGGCTTCGGTGATCACCCCGAGCGTTCCGAAGGAACCGGTGTAGAGCTTGCCGAGGTCGTAGCCCGCGACGTTCTTCACGACCTTGCCGCCCGCGGTGGTCACCGTGCCGTCGGCCCGCACGACCGTGATGCCGATCAGCAGGTCGCGCACTCCGCCGAAGAGGTGCCGGGACGGCCCCGAGGTTCCGGTCGCGACGATGCCGCCCAGCGTCGCCGTCGGCAGCGGCTGGTCGATCGCCAACTGCTGCCCGGCGGCGCGGGCAGTGCTGTTGACCTCGGCGATCGGCGTTCCTGCCAGGGCGTGCACCACGAGGTCGCCCGCGGCGTGGTCGACGATGCCGTTGGCGGCCGACACGTCGAGCAACAGATCCACGGCATCCGGCGCGCCGCCCCAGCCGAGCTTGCTGCCCGATCCCCTGGGCACCACCCGCAGGCCGTGCTCGGCGGCGATCTTCATCGCCACCGACGTCCGCTCCGTTCCGTCCACAGTGGCCACCCAGTGCGGGCGGACGCCGGACACGGCGTCCGCCTCCGTCGCCTCCCGCACGCATTCGGCGCCCAGCGCGGCCACCAGTGCGTCGTGCGCGGCGTCCTTGGTCGTAGTGGGCATCAGAACTGGTCCGCCAATCCCGCTTCGGTCAGTGGATGCACGCCGCGCCGGGGCCCGGGCACCTCGCCGCAGAGCCTCGGCGTCGGGAAGACCTTGCCCGGATTGCAGATTCCGACCGGGTCGAAGGCGCAGCGCACTCGCTGCATGGTGTCCAGGTCGTCGGCGGTGAACATCCGGCCCATGTACTTGACCTTGTCCGCGCCGACCCCGTGCTCGCCGGTGATCGAACCGCCGTGCTCGATGCACAGGTCGAGGATCGCGCCGGAGACCGCCTTGGCCCGCTCGTTCGCGCCCGGCTCGGCATCGTCGAAGAGCACCAGCGGGTGCAGGTTTCCGTCGCCGGCGTGGAAGACGTTGGCGACCCGCACGCCGGATTCGGCGGAGAGCCTGGCGATTCGCCCGAGCACCTCGGGCAGCGCGGTCCGCGGGATCACCCCGTCCTGCACGATGTAGTCGGGGCTGATGCGGCCCACCGCCGCGAACGCGGACTTGCGGCCCTTCCAGATCATCGCGCGCTCGTGGTCGTCGGCGGCGACCCGGATCTCGAACGCGCCGTGCGCCTCGCAGTGCCGCTTCACCTCGGTGAAGGTGTGCTCGACCTCGGCCGCGGGGCCGTCCAGTTCGACGACCAGCACCGCGCCCGCGCCTTCCGGGTAGCCGCACTGCACGGCCTGTTCGGCGGCTTCGATGGCCAGCGCGTCCATCATCTCGATCGCCGCCGGGGTGACACCGTCGGCGATGATCGCCGACACCGCCGCGCCCGCTTCGTCGGTGGACGGGAACCCGGCCAGCAGGGTCTGCACCACCTCGGGCTTGCGCAGCAGCCGAACGGTGATCTTGGTGACCACGCCGAGCGTGCCTTCGCTGCCGATGAACGCGCCCAGCAGGTCGTAGCCCGGGGTTTCCCGCGCGTTGCCGCCGAGTTCGACGATGTCGCCGTCCGGGGTGACGACCTCCAGGGCGAGGATGTGGTTGGTGGTGAAGCCGTACTTCAGGCAGTGCGCGCCGCCGGAGTTCTCCGCGACGTTGCCGCCGACCGAGCAGACCTGCTGGCTGGACGGGTCCGGCGCGAAGTAGTAGCCCTGCGCGGCGACGGCCTTGGTGACGTCGAGGTTGATCACGCCCGGTTCGACGACGGCCCGCTCGTTGGCCAGGTCGATCTCCAGGATCCGCCGCATCTTCGAGGTCACCACGAGCACGCCCGACGCGTGCGGGAGCGCCCCGCCCGACAGTCCGGTGCCGGAGCCTCTGGCGACGAACGGGACCTGGTGCTCAGCGCAGATCCGGACGATCTCCTGGATCTGCTCGGCGGTTTCCGGCAGCACCACCACGGCTGGCACGACCCGGTAGCTCGCCAGCCCGTCGCACTCGTAGGTGCGCAGCCGCTGCGGGTCGGTGATCACCGCGCTGGGCGGCAGTGCCGCTTGGAACCGCTGCACGACTTGGTCGAGCGCCGGCTCGGCCGCGGTGCTGGTCGACTGCATGCTCAGCCTCCCGATTACTTCCGTTTTACGGAATGACCCTCCCGGTCATCGGGAACCATAGGTTCACAACATAGATACAAGAGGTGGACAAGATGTCCCCGCCGCCGCGATCGCGTCCCGCACAGCACCAGGATCACCCTCGGCTCCCGCCGTGACCAGAGCAAGGGAACCTTCCTGTCACGTCACCCGCAAGACGAGCCGCTGCCGGGCGGGAAATGGCAGGAAGGTTCCCATGCTCACGCTCCCCGGGCCGCTGGGTGACAGGAAAGTTCCCATGCTCGCGTCTCCGCGAATGCCGAGCGCCCGGAGCCGAGCGGATGCGGCCAACAAGACAGAAGCGCCAATACATCTCAAACCGAGCGGAACCGAAGACTTCTCACAGACGTCAAACGCGACGTAAGGTCGACAACCAGTCATTTCACGCCGAGGGGAAGTGCTGCAGTGGGTGGCAATCTGCAGATGACGCCCGGGACGCTGACCGAGCACGGCTCCGGTTGCGAGAGTCTCGCCGACAAGTTCCAGCAGCTTTCTCAGCTGCTGGAACAAGCACGCACCGACGACCAGTGCTTCGGCCCGATCGGCAACGCCGTCGGCATCAGCGACAAGTACTTCGAAACCCTGCAGGGCTGCCAGGAGAGTGCCCAGAAGGCCCAGCAGTTCCTCACCGAGACCAAGCAGGCCCTCGAAGACACCGTCAAGGACTACGGCGAGACCGAGCAGCAGGTCATCGAGATGCTGAACAAGGCCGGAGAGGGGCTCGCAGGATGACCGGCCCGGGAACTTTCACCGAGCTCAACCAGGGCGACTCCACCCGCAAGAACTGGGCCGAGCAGACCCTGACCCGCGGCTCCTCCATCGCCGGCGCCACCTCCGACCTCAAGGACGCGGCGGCCAACACCAACGGCGGCAGCCTCGCCGACGGCTCCGCCGCACCCGAATGGACCTCCGCTGTCATCGCGGCGCGCCAGGAGCAGATGGACCTGCTGTCCAATCCCGGCCAGGCGCTGCTGGACAACGGCCTCGGCTTCCTGGTGTCGATCGTGATGACGCCGCTGATCGAGATCGCCGAGCAGGCCATCGGCGACCCCGAGCAGATGCGTGCCACCGGCAAGGGCTGGGAAGAGGTCGCGAAGTGGCTTGACTCGGTCGCCGAGCAGGAGCCCCAGCGCGCTGAGGCGACCGCCGGGACGTGGGTCGGGCAGGACGGCGACGCCTTCCGCAAGCAGATGACCGAGTTCGGCGACGGGACCAAGGCCCTGGCGCAGGACGTCCGCGGGCTGAAGGAAACCCTGGACGGCATTGCGGACATGTTCGACATGTTCGTCGAGATGGTCATCAACATCCTCACCGAGCTGATCATCAGCCTGATCATCCAGTGGCTCGCCGCGCTCGCCGCGTCGTGGATCACCGCAGGCGCCTCGGTGGGCGCGGCCGGCGCGACCACCACCGCCTCGGTCGGTATCACCGGCGGCCGTATCGCCACGCAGGTCGCCAAGGTCCAGGCCCAGCTCTTCAAGTGGCTGAAGAAGCTTGAAGAGCTGCTCAACAAGATGCGCGGCAAAGGTGGGTTGCAGAAGTTCCTGGCCAACCGGGTGTCCAAGAGCAAGGAGATCACCAACCCGGATGGCACGACGGGCTTCACCTCCAAGACCAGCAACTTGTTCATGGGCCGTCACGGGATGGGGAAGACCGGCGAGGAAGCTTTGGCCGCCAACATCGGCGGTAAGGTGATCGGCGAGGTACTCGGCGGAAAAGCCAGCCTGGGCAAGGCTGCATTGTCCGGCGTTGTGGAAACCGTCGAAGGGCAAGCAATCAAAGAGATCCCCAAGCAGATGTACGACCAGGCCAACCAGCGGATCAGCGGGCAGCTCTCACCGGAGGAGAGCAAGGCTGCGCAGGAGAAGGGATTCTCGTGACCTGGCGGGAGCCGCGAGCTGAATGAACCAAGAACACCTGATCCTCAGCGCGCGGTCGTGGTGGTGCGAGCCGGATGAGCCCATCCTTTGGGCGGTTCCCGACCCGTACCACATTCCGCTGTTCGAGGTCGGTGGCCTCGACGAACACGGCAAGAAGCGTCGCAGCATCGTCACCCGCGCCGCGTTCCAAGTGGGAGCTCTACCGTTCCGTGTCAACGCGCTGATCAGCTGGGGTGACGAACCCGCCGACGACCGCAGTCAGCCCTCGGCTGTGGTGTCGGCACGGGGTGTCGACACACTGGCCGTCCGGATGACGGGTACCGCAGGAGATGCCATCCCCGGGGCGCTACCGGGAGTCCTCGTCGCCACACCACAGCGGTTGGCGCTGCTCGAGCTTCCGGAATACCCCGAAGGTTCGCTGGACGTCCTGGACAAAGCCATGGACACGGTCATGAAGGTCACCGGTCCGGTCGGCAGGCTCGCGGACGACTTCGCGGGAACCATGAACTCCGCCATCAACGGCAAAGGACGCGCCTTCGACCACAAGGGGCAGACCCGTACTCTCGAAATCGTCGAACGGGCTTGCGTGAAAACGGACCAGATCGTCAACTGCGACGTCGTGCAACGCGAGTTCCGCTGGCTTGGATACGAGAAGGAACACCGCCACCGCCCCTACCTGCGAATCAACTTCATTGATGGTTCTCGGCTCGATCTGCGGATCCCGGTGAAGACCGATCCGAACCGGGTTCTTGGGCTGGTACGCGGCAATGGGGGCAGCAGTTGGTAGCAACACCGAACGAACTCGCACAGTTGGCTGCGCAGGGCTGGCTGCGCCAAGGCGAGTCGTTGCACCGGGTCTTCGAACGGCGACCCGGCTATCTGGCATCCACAGTCGCCGGCAATGCGAAGGCACCGCACATTCCGGTCAACCCGGTTCCGAGGTGCAATCAAGCAGTGTCGGAGGACTACCTCAAGCCATCGGAGCTCGTAGCGCGAGGCGAGCACCTCGGCGACGAGTGGGTGCATGACCGCGGGGTTCGAGGGTGGGCGACGGCCGCTGCCGGGCACCAGCTCGCCGTGCAGGTCGTCGACATGCTGACGGCGGGCAACGGCTACGCCTGGTTGATCGCCACCACGCACCGCGTGGCCGTGGTCATCCCGGCCCAATTCGTCGACCAACCGGCAGCGCCCCTGGTCACCTGGTGGGAGCAGCCCCCGAACGCGGTACGCGGCATCCGCGACGTGCTGTTGGGGCGAACGTTCTTCGGAGCGCCGTTCGCCTCCATCGACTTCGCCGACGGCTCCAACCTCCTGCTCCGGCAGTGACCCTTCGCCGCAGGCGTCGCGGATGGCAGGAAGGTTCCCATGCTGCGGCCCCACTCGGGCCGTGGTGACAGGAAGGTTCCCGTGCTCCACGCCGTCGGCAATGGCAGGAAAGCTCCCATGCTGCGCTGCTATGCGGGCGGAGTGACAGGAAGGTTCCCGTACTGCACTCCGGCCGCCGTCGTGGTGACAGGAAAGTTCCCATGCTTTCGCGGTGTCACAGCTGGGCGAGGGTTTTGATCGACGGCAGGGCCGTCTTGCCCAGGCGGTCCACCGCGCGCTGGACGTGGTCGCCCGGGTAGCGGAAGCGCAGCTGGTCCGGCACCGCCAGACCCGTCGTCCTGAATCCGCACAGCCCGGCCGTGACCACCGGGGCCGGGTATGCCGGGCGGCCGTGCAGCTTCCGCGCCCACTCCGGCAGCACCGAGTACGCGAGGTGCCCGAGGGGCAGGTAGCCGAGGTTCACCGGCAGCAGCCACCACGGCGCGAACGGCCGGTGCAGGAAGTCGTAGACCAGGTCGGAATCGGCCGTTCGCTGCAGTTCTGGCCGGATCTGCTCGAAGTACTCCGCCATCGCGCGGGTCGATCCGGGCACCTCCGCCGGGTCGAGCCCGACGAGGGCGGCCGCCCGGCGCTGTTCGTCGAAGTACCGGTCGAGTTGCGCGTCGGTGAGCGGGAATCCCGCGCGCCGCACCACGCCGGCGAACGAGGCGACCTCGGCGCAATGCACCCAGCGCAGCAGGTCCGGCTCGTCCAGGCGGATCTCGGCGCCGGTTCTCGGATCCGTCGCGCTGAGCGTGCGATGCACCCGGCGGACTCGTTCGCCCACGGATTCGGCTTCGGTCGTCGTGCCGTAGGTCGTCGTGGCGACGAAGTTGCCCGGTGCGCATCAGGCGTCCCAGCGGGTCTTCCCGGAACCGGGAGTTCTGCACGACAGCCGCCACCGCGCGTGGATGCAACGCCTGCAGGTAGAGGCTGCAGATCCCGGCGATCCACATCGCCGGATCGGCGTGCAGCTGCCATGTCACGGTCTGCGGCCCGAACAACCCCTCGTCGCGCATGCGCGCTTCACCCGCCCAACATCAGCACCGGAACCAGCTGTTCGGCCGAGGTGAGCGACCCGTGGTGGCCCCGCAACGCGGACTCGCCCGGCTCGACCACCGATCGGATCACCCCGGAATCACGCATGATCGCCAACACGTCGCCGATGCGCGGGCGCACCGAATCGGCGACCACTGGGCCGAACCAGCCATCGTCGATCGCCTGCTCGCCGGTGAGCACCACGCCGCGATCGCCGATCGTCTCCCGCCACGCGGCATGCACATCGGCGAGTGCACCGGGTTCGACGTAGATGTGGCGGGCGCGGACTTCGCCGCCGAGGAGCCGGACGCCGGCTCGCAGCGCCGGGTCGGTGTCGGCATCGACCGCTTCGCCGGGGTCGACCTGGACCATGCCGTGATCGGCGATCACGGTCAGCACCGCGTCACGCGGGAGGCGCTCGGCCAGCATCGCCACCAGGCGATCGATCACTGTTAGCTGCAGGCGCCACGGCAACGAGCCCGGGCCGTGAATGTGCCCGAGAAAGTCGAGGTGACCGTGATAGCCGTAGCACAACGCCGGGCCGCCAGCGCCCAGCGCGCCGAGTAGTTCAGCGGCAAGATCGCCCAGGGCGCGCAGTCCCCGGAAGTCCGCGCCACGAAACGCGGCCCTGGTCAGCCCGGTGTTCGCGAACTCCGCCGGCACGGCGGTCCGGACGTCGACGCCTGCGGCGGCCGCCCGTTCCAGCACCGTCGGCGTCGGTTGGGCCTGTTCCGGCGGCCACTGATCGAGCAGGCTTCGACGGCCTCCGGCGGAATCGCCCACCGTGCCGTGGGTTCCCCAGCTCAGCGGGTGCAGCAGGCCGCCTGACGGCTCGGCGAAGCTGTAGCCGACGAGACCGTGCTCGCCCGCGCACCGGCCGGTGCCCAGCGAGGTGATGCTGGTGACCGTCGTCGTCGGGAAACCCGCCTTCAGCGGCGGCGACGTCAACAGGCTCGCCATGAACGGCGCGTCGGCCGCGTGTTCGCGCAGCAGGTCTCGGCCGAGCCCGTCGATCAGCAGCACTCCCGCGGTGCGGCAGGCCGGGAACCCGATGGTGTCGGAGAACCCGGCCACGCCCATCGCGCCGAGCAGCGACGGCAGGACGTCGGGCAGTGCGCGCCCGTCGTCGTCGGGAGCGACGATCCAGTCCATGGCGCCTTGCCTCTCTCGTGGGCGCGTGCGCCCACGACCATCAGAATCCCATCGACCGCCCGATGATCTCCTTCATGATCTCGGTGGTGCCGCCGTAGATCGTCTGGATCCGGGAATCCAGGTACGCCTTGGCGACCGGGTATTCCGTCATGTAGCCGTAGCCGCCGTGCAGTTGCAGGCAGCGGTCCACGACCCGCTTGTTCAGCTCGCTGAGCCACCACTTGGCCATCGCGGCGTGCTCGACGTCCAGTTCACCGCGAACGTGGTCCGTGATGCAACGATCCGTGAACACCCGGCCGATCTCGACCTCGGTGGCCATCTCCGCCAGCTCGAAGCGGATGTGCTGGAGCTTGCCGATCGGGCGGCCGAACGCGGTGCGGTCGCGGCAGTAGTCCTTGGTGATCGCCAGGACCTTCTCGGAGGTGGCGGCGGAGGCGACCGCGATCGACAGCCGCTCCTGCGGCAGGTTCTGCATCAGGTAGATGAAGCCCTGCCCTTCCTCGCCGAGCAGGTTGCTCGCCGGCACCCGCACGTCGTTGAAGAACAGCTCCGCGGTGTCCTGCGACTTCTGGCCGATCTTGTTGAGGTTGCGGCCGCGTTCGAAGCCGGGCATGCCGCGCTCCACGACCAGCAGGCTGATGCCCTCGTACCCGGCGTCCGGGTCGGTGCGGGCCACCACGATCACCAGGTCGGCGAGGATGCCGTTGCTGATGAACGTCTTCTGCCCGTTGAGGACGAAGTCGTCGCCGTCGCGCACCGCGGTGGTGCGGATGCCCTGCAGGTCGCTGCCCGCACCCGGCTCCGTCATGGCGATGGCGGTGATGAGCTCGCCCCGGCAGAACCCGGGCAGCCAGCGCTGCTTCTGCTCGTCGTTGGCCAGCTTGATCAGGTACGGCGCGATGATGTCGTTGTGCAGCGGCGAACCGAAGCCGGAAATGCCCGCGTTGACGAGTTCCTCGTCGAAGACCACGTTGAACCGGAAGTCGTCGACGCCACCGCCGCCGTACTGCTCGTCGACGGCGAAGCCGAGCAGCCCCTGCTCCCCGGCGGCCAGCCACGACTCGCGGCTGACGACCCCAGCTGCCTCCCACTCCTCGACGTGCGGCACGAGCTCCTTGTTGACGAAGGTGCGCACCGTCTCGCGGAACGCCTCGTGCTCGGGCTCGAACAACTCCCTGCGCATCGGTTCACGCCTCCTTTCGATGTTCACGCCGGGCGTGAGAGGAAGGGAACTTTCCTGTCACCACGCCCCTGGCGGAACGACAGCATGGGAACTTTCCTGTCACGGACCGGCGGGGGCGGGTCGCGGTTCGGTGTCCGGCCGTTGGTTGCCGATAGGTGCGAGAATGGGAACCTTTCTGCCATCCTCCGCCTGCATGTCGAGCGGTCGCGGCAGCGCCGCTCATCGGTTCCCCGAGCCGAACGCGCCGGATTCGAGCAGTTCCTGCGGAACCTTCCAGTCCCGCAGCACCGCGTCGGTGTCCGCGCCCGCCTCGGCGACCGGCCCGGGCGGCGGGTTCGGGGTTCGGCTGAAGCGCGGCGCCGGTGCCGGCTGCAGGGCGCCGTCGCGCCGCACGAGTGTTTCCCGGGCCGCGATGTGGGGATGGGTTTCGGCTTCTGTCATGGACAGCACCGGTGCGACGCACGCGTCCGAGTCGGCGAACAGTTCGGCCCACTCCTGCCGGGTTCGCTGCCGGAAGGTCGCGGCGAACCGTTCGCGCAGTGCCGGCCAGTTCGCCGGGTCGTCGCGGTCGGGCACCTCGCCCGCCAGCCCCAACCGGTCCAGCAGTTCGGCGTAGAACTGCGGTTCCAGCGCCCCGACCGAGACGTATTCGCCGTCCGAGGTTTCGTAGACGTCGTAGTAGGGCGCGCCGGTGTCCAGCAGGTTGGTGCCGCGGTCGGTCTTCCAGCCGCCGGTCGACAAGAAGCTGAACAGCATGGTGCCCAGGTGCGCGGCACCGTCCACGATGGCCGCGTCGACGACCTGCCCGCGGCCGCTGGTGCGCGCTTCGAGCAGCGCCGCCAGCACACCGACCGCCAGGTACATCGCGCCGCCGCCGAAATCGCCGAGCAGGTTCGCGGGAACCTGCGGTGGCCCGCCCTCGCGGCCGATGGCGTGCAGCATGCCGCTGAGGGCGATGTAGTCGATGTCGTGTCCGGCGGTCGACGCCAGCGGTCCGTGCTGGCCCCAGCCGGTCATCCGCCCGTAGACCAGCTTCGGGTTGACCGCCCAGCACTGCTCCGGCCCCACGCCCAGGCGTTCGGTGACGCCGGGGCGCAGCCCTTCCAGCAGCACGTCCGCTCGCTCGGCCAGCGCCAGCACCGCCTCCGCGCCGCGTTCGTGCTTGAGGTCCACCTGCACCGAACGCTTGCCGCGGTTGAGCAGGTCGGTCTTGCCTCCGCCGGACGTGGGCCGGTCCACTCTCACCACATCGGCACCGAGATCGGCCAGCAGCATCGCGCAGAACGGAGCCGGACCGATCCCGGCCAGCTCGACTACCTTGACCCCGGCCAGCGGCCCGCCTGTTCCCGTCACGCCACACCTCTCCGCAGCCTGTGTCACGCACCACAAGTATCGCGACGCAATTAGTGTTACACCGTTGGTGTTACAGCGGTCAAGGCCTTGACCTGCCCCGAAAGCCCTGCATTCAGGGCAGGTTTCGAGCAGACATGCATCACAGCACACGAAACATGCACTCGGCTCCCACGCAGCGCTCGCAGTGTCGTCGGCGCGTGGAACGAGACGTCCGATTGCCGCCAGCCCCGTGGCACCTCCCGCCACAAGGATGGATCGCATGACGGCAACAACCTCGACGCATACCCGGATCGAACCCGGCATCCTCTACTTCGGGACGCCGGTAGTGCTGATCTCCACGCTGAACGAAGACGGATCCGCCAACCTCGCCCCGATGTCATCGGCCTTCTGGCTCGGCTGGCGAGGCATGCTCGGGATGAGCGCCCACTCGAAGACCATGCAGAACATGCGGCGGACCGGTGAATGCGTCCTGAACCTGCCGTCCGATTCGCTCGCGTCCGTCGTTGATCGGCTGGCGTTGACCACGGGTTCGAATCCGGTTCCGCCCTACAAGCACGAAGGCGGCTACCGGTTCGAGCACGACAAGTTCGGCCGCGCGGGACTCACGCCGGTCGCCTCCGAAACAGTGTCGCCGCCGCGAGCGGCCGAGTGCCCGGTGGCGATGGAAGCCGTCGTCGAGGCAGAGCACCCGGTGGCCGAGGACGACGAGGCGCAGCGCGGCGGGATCGTGGCCCTGGAGGTACGCATCCAGCGCGTGCACGTGCACGAGCAGATCCGCATGGAGGGAACCAGCGACCGCATCGACCCGGACGCGTGGCGACCGCTGATCATGAGCTTCCAGAAGTTCTACGGGCTCGGACCGCAGGTGCACCCGTCCAGGCTCGCGCAGATCCCGGAAGGGTTCTACCGCGGCCCGGACATCGAACGAGGACGAGAGGCCCCGACGCTGCAGGTCGGCTAGGCCCCGAGTGCCCCGGCTCGGACCGCCGGTGGCTCACTCATGCGGATGGCCCGCTCTCGCAGACGCGAGAACAGGCCATCCGCATGAGGATCGACCAAGATCCTGGGGCGGACAGCAGGCGACAGGCACCTTCGGCACACCGTGACCAGAACTCACAAAAACGTAGTCCGACCTGCTTGAATCCAGATAGCCGGGATCACAGCGTCGATGAGACACCGTTGGTGTTACAGCGGTCAAGGAGTAACGTTGCCGACATGCTCCGAACTGCGGACGAAGAGCTCACCATCGACGAACTGGCCGCCCGCGCCGGAGTCACCGTGCGCACCGTCCGGTTCTATTCCTCGCGCGGCCTGCTGCCGCCGCCGCGGCTGCGCGGCCGGCTCGGCCTCTACGGCGGCGACCACCTGGCCCGGCTCGACCTGATCCGCGAACTGCAGGCGCTCGGCTTCACGCTGTCGGCGATCGAGCGCCACCTGGAGCGAATCCCGGCCGACGCCTCGCCGGACGAGCTCGCGTTGCAGCGCGCGCTGATCGCGCCGTGGACGGACGACCACGCCGAGGACCTGGAGCGGCACGAGCTCGACCGCCGCGCCGGCCGGCACCTCGACGACAGGCTGGTCGAGCAACTCATCGAACTCGGGATACTGCAGCGGATCCCTGACTCGACGCGGCTTCGGCTGCCCAGCCCGGCGATGCTGGGCGTCGGCCTGCAGATCCTGGACCTCGACCTGCCGCTGGAAATGCTGTTGCAGGCCAAGGGGATCGTGGAGCAGCACACCGCGCAGATCGCGACCGAGCTGCGCGAGCTGTTCGCCGCGAACGTGCTGCGCCCGTACGTCGAGCGCGGCCGACCGGAGGATGAGCGCGAGCGGGTCCGAGCCGCGACCGACCAGTTGCGACCACTGACCATCCAGGTCCTGGTCAACGGATTCCAGCGCGCCGTCAACGACGTGATCCGCGACCACGTCTGAATTGACCGGATCGGGCGGCCGATTCCAGCTTTCGGCGCTGGCCAACGGCACCACCTATGAGGTTTCATCTCGTCGTGACGCATGCCACACCTGCGCATGCGCGGAGGGGAGACCGGATGCGATGAGCGTTTCGGAAGCCTGGGCCACCGCCGCGTCGGAGACGACCATCCCGCAACTGTTCTCGCGCAACGCCGCGGAGTTCCCGCAGCGCCCCGCGCTCACCGACAACGGGCGCGAGCCGCGCACCTGGACCTGGACCGAAGCACGCCACGAGGTCCACGGACTGGCCGCCGGACTCGCGGCATTGGGCCTGCAAGCCGGCCAAACGATGTTGATCATGATGGCGAACCGCGCCGAACACTGGCTGATCGATGTCGCGGCGACCCACATCGGCGCGGTGCCGAGCACCCTCTACCCCACCCTCAGCCAGGACCAGGTGCACTACATCGCCCAGCACAGCAGGGCCCGGGTCGTCGTGCTCGACGGCCCCGACCAGCTGCGGCGTTGGTCCAAAGTGCTGCGCAACGTGTCCACGATCGAGCACGTCGTGGTGCTGGACGAGGCGGCGATGGTGTCCGCGGACCACCGGTTCCACACCTGGGAACGCTTGCGGGTGCTCGGCGAACAGCGCTTGCGCGATGATCCGCACCTGGTGCAGCAGTCGGCGGCGGCGATCGCACCGAACCATCCGGCGGCGATCCTCTACACCTCCGGCACCACCGGCGAGCAGAAAGGCGTGGTGCTCACGCATCGGAACATCTGCTTCGCGGCCGCAGCGCTGCACCAGATCACGCAGCCCGAGCAGCACGCGCCACGCCTGTGCTACCTGCCGCTGGCGCACATCGCGGAGCGGATGGTCGGGCTCTACGCCGCGATCCACGACGTCGCGCACGTGCATTTCTGCGCCGATCAAGGCCGAGTCCTCACCGCACTGACCCGCGCCCGGCCGTCGCTCTTCTTCGGCGTGCCCAGGATTTGGGAGAAGCTTGCCGCAGCGCTCCAGAAGATCCCGGCCGAACAGCGCGCCAACCCGCAGGCACTACGCGCCCGCATCGGCTTGGACCGTGCCATGTGGCCGTCCAGCGGCGCCGCCCCGATAGATACCGGGTTGCTGGAGTTCTTCAGCACGATCGGCTTGGACATCTTCGAGCTCTGGGGCCTGACCGAAACCACCGGCTGCGTCACCACCAACTACGCGGGTGCGCGCCGACCCGGCACCGTCGGCCGCGCGGTGCCCGGCGTGGAGATCCGCACCGCGGCCGACGGGGAGGTGCTGGTGCGCGGCCCTCTGGTGTGCGCGGGGTATCTGCAGCCCGACGGGGTGATCCGGCCGGCCGCCGACGCCGACGGCTGGCTGCGCACTGGCGACGTCGGGGTGCTGGACGCCGACGGCTACCTCACCATCACCGGCCGGAAGAAGGAACTGATCATCTCCGCCGGCGGCAAGAACATCGCGCCCACGGCGGTGGAGAACGCGCTCACGGCGCACCCGCTCATCGGGCACGCGCTGGTGTTCGGGGATCGCCGCCCGTACCTCGTCGCGCTGCTGGTGCTCGATGAGGACACCTCGCCGAAGTGGGCGCGCGACCGCGGCATCGCCTTCCAGGACCGCGCCGAACTGGCCGCGCATCCTGCCGTCCGGTCCGAAGTGGAGGCCGCGGTGCGGGCCGCGAACGAGCGGTTGAACCGGCCCGAACAGGTCAAGCGCTACCGGATCCTCGGCCAGCAGTGGGGCGTCGAAGGCGGCGAGCTGACCCCGACGCTGAAGCTCAAACGCCGGGTGATCCACGACAAGTACGCCGACATCATCGACCAGCTCTACGACGACTGACCAAGCAACGCGAGCACGGGAACCTTCCTGTCACCCAGGGACCCGGCGGTGCGAGCTTGGGAACCTTCCTGTCACTGTCGCCGCGGCGACTTGGCAGAAGGTTCCCTTCCTGTCACCAGACAGCAAGGGAACCTTTCTGTCACCACGGCTCACGACGACCGCGAGCATGGGAACTTTCCTGTCATCTCAGCTACGCGACGACGTGAGCATGGGAACCTTCGTGTCATCCGCCTCTGCGGCTTGGCAGCATGGGAACCTTCCTGGCACCGAGGCTCCTGGCGGCCTGAGGATGGAACCTTCCGTCACCGTGACGACAATCCTGAGTCCGTCCTAGTTCTTCGGACCGGTGCATTCGATGCCGGTCCAGAGGCCACCGGGTAGCTGGTATCGCGACACCGGCGGTGGTTGGGGCGGGTGGCCCGCCCCAACCGCGCGGCTGTTCAGGTCGTCACGGGTTCAGCTTCGCGGGCCCAGCGGGTCGGTTCGCCGGTGATGCCCAGGCACGCCACCGTGATCAGCGCGCCGATCACCAGGTACGCCGCGATCGGCCAGGACGCTCCGCCGGAAATGGTCAGCAGAGCCGTCGCCACCACCGGCGACAGCCCGCCGCCCAGCACCGAGCCGCTCTGGTAGCCCAGGGACACGCCGGTGTAGCGGACCTTCGTGGCGAACAGTTCCGCGCAGAACGCCGCCATCGGGCCGAAGACCGCCGCCGAACCCCCGTATCCCAGCGTCATCGCCAAGACGATCAGCGCCGGGTTCGCGGTGTCCAGCAGCCAGAACATCGGGAACGCGTACAGCGCCAGGAAAATCCCGCCGCCGAGCATCACCTGGGTGCGGCCGAGCCGGTCCGACAGGTGTGAGAACAGCAGGATTCCGGCGATCTGCGCCGCCGATCCGCACAGGCTGCCGAGCAGCATCACGTCGCGGGTGACGCCGAGCTTCTCCGTGCCGTAGGTCAGCAGGAACGTGGTCAGGATGAAGATGAACGTGTTGAACCCGAGGTTCACCCCCGCCGACAGCAGGATCTGCCGCCACGAGCTGGAGAACGCCTCGGCGACCGGCAGGCGGGCCCGCTCGCCGCGTTGCCGGATCTTCGCGAACTCCGGGCTTTCCGCCAGCCGCAGCCGCACGTACAGGCCGACGCCCACGAGCACCAGGCTCACCAGGAAGGGGATCCGCCAGCCCCAGGTCAGGAACGCGTCACCGGAGATCGCGGTCGCGCCGGCGAAGGCCCCGGTGGCCAGGAACATGCCGCTCGGCGAGCCCAGGAAGGTCCATCCGCCGTACCAGCCGTGCCGGTGCGGCGGCGCGTGCTCGACGGCCATCAGCACCGCGCCGCCCTGCTCGCCGCCGAGGAAGAAGCCCTGCACCAGCCGCAGCACCACGAGCAGCACCGGCGCCCAGATCCCGACCTGCTGGTAGGTCGGGAGCAGCCCGATCGCCGCGGTGCACACGCCGGTCACGCTCAGCGTGATGACCAGCATCAGCTTGCGGCCCACCACGTCGCCGAAGTGCCCGATGACCGCCGCCCCGACCGGCCGCGCCAGGAAGCCTGCGCCGAAGGTGGCGAACGCGAGCAACGCCCCCACCCAGGGGTCGCCTGCTGGGAAGAACAGCTTGTTGAACACCACGGCGGCGGCGGTGCCGTAGATCAGAAAGTCGTAGAGCTCGATGGTGTTGCCCACCGCGCTGGCGAACGCCGCCTTGCGCACCGTGGCTGTGTCCGGCCCCGCAGGTACCGTCGCCATCAGGCCTCCCGTCTGTTGCGGACACCGGCGAGCCGCCCGGTGTCGCGTGGTTCCGCACCACAATGACCAGTGATCGACAAAAGGTCCACCACCTTATCGAGCAGCTCACCGCTTGTGGGCGACTTCCCGCGCTTTCCGATCACGCCTTTTCGTGACAGGTCGTGATGGAAACCGGTTCGGGCGAAGCACGTTTCAGTGATCCGGCGTCGCATCTGCCGCATTTCGCTCGGCCTCGGCGATAAAGAGAAGCGAATCGTCTGATTCAACACATCCAGGAGGATTGACGAGATGGCTGCAAAACGGCTCATCGGCCGAACCTTGCTCGCCGCTGCAACTCTGGCCGGCACCGCGCTGGTCCCGGCGTTCGCCCACGCGCAACCCGCGTCGGCCGCGCACGGCAGCATGATGAACCTCTCGGTCCGCGGCGAAGGCCGTGACGACGTCAGGAACGCGCTCCTGACCTGCGAGCCCGCCGGCGGCTCGCACCCGTACGCGAAGGATGCGTGTCAGGCGCTGAGAGATGTCAACGGTGACTTCAACCTGCTCAGCACCGGCAACTCCACGTGTCCGCTGGTGTACCGGCCGGTGACGCTCACCGCGCAGGGCAGGTGGCAGGGCAAGCCGATCACCTTCGAGAAGACCTACTCGAACGAGTGCGTCGCCGGGGCCGCGACCGGCAAGGTGTTCTCCTTCTGAGGCCGCCGTCGGGCCCCGCCGCGTGCGGGGCCCGACACGGGCCGTGACCTGTGGAACACGGGCTCTCTCCATACCGCCGTTCGGGTTACCGTGACCCCATGGCGACCGACCACGAAGACTGCGATTCCCGCTGGCCGCGGCGGCTGTACCGGGACGGCTCCGATCCCGACCCGAGGTTCACCCTGGCCAACGAGCGCACCTTCCTGGCGTGGATCCGCACCGCGCTCGCGCTGATGGCCGGCGGTGTCGGCGTCGAGGCCCTGAACGCGGCCACCGGCCAGCTGAGTCCACTGCGGACCGCGTTGGCGGTTCTGCTGCTGCTGGCCGGAGTGCTTTGCAGCGCAACGGCTTTCACGCGTTGGTGGACCACCGAGCGGGCGCTGCGGCGCGGTCGGCCGCTGCCCGCGCCGCGGCTGGCGCCGGTCATCGGCTACGGGCTCGGCGCGATCGGCGTCGCCGCTTGCGTCCTCCTGTTCGTGACCGGGTTCTGACGTGGAGCGCCCTGACGGGCCCTGGGATCCGGGACTGCAGGTCGAGCGGACCACCCTCGCGTGGCTTCGCACCGCGCTCGCGTTCGTCGTCGGGATGCTGGTGCTGCTGCGGCTCCTCGCGCACGAGAGCGTCATCGCGGCGGCGGTTTGCGCCGCGCTCACCCTGCCGCTCGGGCTCACCATCAGCTGGCTCGTTTGGCACCGGCACCTCCGGGGCGAGCGGGGCCTGCACGCCGAGACCCCGCTGCCCGGTGGCGCGCTGCCGGCGGCGGTGGCCGCCTTGTCGGTGCTCGCCGGCTGCTCCGGCCTGATGTACGTGCTGTTCGCCTGAGTCAGGCGACCTTCAGTTCGATCTCGACGTTGCCGCGGATCGCGTTCGAGTACGGGCAGACCTCGTCCGCTGCGGCGAGGAGTTCTTGCGCCTGCTCACGCGGCACGCCCGGCAGGTCGACGACCAAGCCGACGCTGAGGCCGAATCCGCCGGCGTCGTTGCGGCCGATGCCGACCTGGGCGGTGACCGACGAATCGGCGATGCCGACCTTGGCGCGGCGCGCCACCACTTGGAGCGCGCTGTGGAAGCACGCCGCATACCCGGCGGCGAAGAGCTGCTCGGGGTTGGTCGCCGCGCCGCCGGGGCCGCCCATCTCCTTCGGCACCGCGAGGTCGAGGTCCAGGACGCCGTCCGAGGACCGAGTCCGCCCGTCCCGACCCGCACCGGTCGCCGTCGCTTCGGCCGTGTAGAGCACTGTCATCGCTGATCCTCCCGTTTGCCTTCCGCCTGTTGCTGCGCCGCCGAATCCAGCGCGGCCGTCAGGCGCTCCAATGTGGACCTCAGCTGGACGAGTTCGTCGACCTGCAGCCCGGTCGCGGACACCATCCGGTCCGGGATGCACCGGGCCTGCGCCCGCAGCTCCGAACCGTCCGCCGTCAACGCGACGGCCACGGACCGCTCGTCCGCGAAGCTGCGTTGACGCGTGATCAGGCCGCGCGCCTCCAGTCGCTTCAGCAGCGGCGACAAGGTGCCGGAATCCAGCCGCAGGGCGGCGCCGAGCTCCTTGACCGTCACCGACTCGCGTTCCCACAGCACCAGCATCACCAGGTACTGCGGATAGGTCAGCCCGAGTTCCTCGAGGAACGGCCGGTACAAGCCGGTGAACGCCCGCGAAGCGCTGTACAACGCGAAGCACACCTGCCGGTCCAAGGCCAACCGCGACTCATCCACACCGACAAGGTAGCGCCAAATTAAGTTGTGCACAACTCAGTTGCTCGCACCCGGTTGTGAGCATGGGAACCTTCCTGTCACCCAGGCCCAGCCGCAGCCCGCCTGAAGCATGGGAACCTTCCTGTCACCCAGGCCCTGCGCAGCGAAGAAGCCCTCGCCGCCGGCTCCCGGCGGCGAGGGCTTCTCACCCGTGTCGGGTCACTTCTCCAGGCAGAACTCCTTGATCGGGTAGCCGACGTGGCGGTCCTCCGCCGGCAGGTAGCCGAGCAGCCGGTCGCCCGGCTTGAGCTCCGTGCTGTTGAGGACCACACCGCCCGGTCCGAGCACCCGGACGTGCCAGTCGTCCTGCAGGATCAGGTTCACCTGCTGGCCCGTGGTGCTGATCGCCTCGATCGAGATCAGCGGCCGGCTCTCGATCTTGACGCGGCCGACCGTGACCACCCGGGTGCGGCCCTTGGTGTCCACCGCGAGCACCTTGCTGCCCGACTTCAGCTCGCTCAGGTAGTTGGTGCGGCCCTGGTGGGACACGGTGTAGGAGTGGATCGCCCCGGCGTTGACCCGGAACGGGCGGGTCGGCATGTACGGCAGCGGGTGCGTTTCGCTGACGCAGAGGATCATGCCCTTCGAGTGCGAGCCGACCAGGATGCCCTCGTCCTCGCGGAAGTAGGTGCAGGTGTCCACGCACGCCCGCTCGCCCATGCCGACGTGCTCGGTGCGCACCACCTCCAGTTCGGTCAGCTCGAGGTCGGCCGAGCCGCCCGCGGACGCCGCGACCAGCTCGGTGGCGTCGCCGACGCGCTGCGGCTTGAGCAGCACGCCGTCCGAGCCGTGCTCCAGGACACCGAAGACGATCTCGGCTTCCTCCACGTCTTCGACGACCGTGACGATGCTGCCGGAGGCGCCGGCCGCGGCGGCGAGCACGATCTCCAGCGGGATCTTGGTCGGGTCGCGGAACCACAGCACGCTCCACCGCTGGGTGCGCGCCGCCTCGCACGCGACCTCCAGCGTCGGCGCGTCGACGATCTCCACGAACGGCCCGAACTCGACGCCCGGGTGGCGGGATGCCAGCACCGCCGGGTCGCCGTGGCGCTCCGGGTCGACGATCACCACGTCCGCCGGCCCCAGGTCGTCGGGCAGCGGGCCGCGCGGCAGCAGCACCTTCCGCACCGTCGGCGGCAGGTCGACCAGCTCGCCGGGCTCGTCGGCCACGATGGCGCTCACCCGCTGGTGCACCGCCTCCTCGACGATGGCGGTCTTGATCTCGGCGTCGACACCTCGGATGTCCAACCACGTCAGTCGCATTGCGTGCTCCTCGGTCAGGTCTCGGTGACTGTTGGCGGAACTCGGTTCGCGCAGGCGGTCACCCGCGCGGGGTCGGGCCGGGCTGGTCAGGAGGCCAGTTCCGGCACCAGGTCGTCGGTGAGCTCGCGGGCCGGGTGGATCAGCGCCGCCACCCGGCGGGCCCGCTGCCCGGGATTCGGGGCCTCGAAGATGTTGCGCCCCATCGCCACGCCCGCCGCGCCCGCGCGCAGCACGTCCTCGACGTGGGCGAGGACCTTCGCTTCGTCGTCGACGCGCGGGCCGCCCGCCGCGACGATCGGCGCGGCGCAGGAATCCACCACTTCGGCCATGGCCTCGACCGTGCCGGGGTAGACGGTCTTGACCAGGTCCGCGCCGAGGTCGGCCGCGAGGGTTGCGGCGTGCGCGACGAGCCGCACGTCGCGCGGATCGATGATTTGCGGGCCGCGCGGGTAGATCATCGCCATCAGCGGCAGGTTCCAGGCGTCGCACGCCTCTGCGACGGCGGCGAGGTCCGCGACTTGGCGGCGTTCCTCCGTCGAGCCCAGGTTGACGTGCACGCTCACCGCGTCGGCGCCCAGGCGCAGCGCGGTTTCCACGCTGGCGACGAGGTATTTCGCGTCGGGGTCCGGCGCGTGCGCCGTGCTGGCGCTGAGGTGCACGATCAGCGACATGTTCACGAAGGCCGCCGGGTCGATGTAGCGCAACGCGCCTTTGTGCAGCACGATCGCGTCGACGCCGTTGGCGGCCAGCTGCGGCGTGAGGCTCGCCGGGCCGCCGGGCGTCGGTAACGGGCCGTCGGTGACGGAGTGGTCCATCGGCACCAGGAGCAGGCGGTCATCGCCGTTTCGCGACATCCGCCGGAGTCTCAGCTGCGCGCCGAACGATCGAGTGGTGGACACCGGGTCCTCCTGTTCACGAGGTGGGGACGGGATCGGGGCGGGGACGGTCCAGTTCGAATTCGTCGTGCAGCGCCGCCACCGCCGCGGCGGTGTGCTCGGCCGGTATCAGCACCGACACGCGCAACTGGTTGGTGTGCAAGGAGTTCGCGGGCACGCCGAGCTCGTCGAGGGTGCGCAGCACCCGCACGGCGTATTCCGGCCGGGTGAGCATTCCCGTGCCCAGCAAGGAGATCTTGCCGAGCTCGCGCTGCACCGTTACGTCGCGAGCGGCGTCCGGCACGGCCAGTTCCACCTGCCGCCGCACCTGGTGGACGGCGGTGCCGGCGACCGTGAAGCTCAGCGCCGGTCGTTCGTCCGCCCAGGTCACCAGGTCGACCGGGATGACCTGGTCGGCGATGGCGCGCAGCGCCCGGTGGGGCCGTTCCGGGTCGTCGGGGTCGAGCCGGATGGTGAACCGGGCGATGTCCGCGTCGTGGGTGATCGCGGCGACGAAGCCTTCCTTCTCCAGCATGCCGATTGGGCTCCCTCCGGTGATCGTCGTGCCGGGGCGGTCGTGCAGGGCGCTCGCCACCAGCAACGGCACGTTGCGGACGGCGGCGAGTTCCACGGCTCGCGCGTGCAGCACCCGTGCCCCGGCGAAGGCCATCTCGGCCATCAGCGGCGCCGCGATCTCCGGCAGCGGCCGCGCCCGCGGCACCAGCCTGGGATCGGCGGTGTAGACGGCGTCGACGTCGGTGTAGATCTCGCACCGGGCGTCGAGTGCGGCGGCGAGCGCCACCGCGGTCGTGTCGGAGCCGCCGCGGCCCAGCGTGAACAGCTCCCCCGCCGCGTCGATGCCCTGGAATCCGGCGACGACCACGACGGAGCCGCGTTCGAGGTGGGCCAGCACCGCACGGGTGTCGATGGTGTTTATCAGGGCGGCACCGTGCGGTCCGGTGGTTCGGATGCCCGCCTGCGCACCGGTGAGCGAGACGGCTCGGGTGCCGCGGCGGTGCAGGGCGGTGGCCACCAGGGCGGCCGAGGCCACCTCGCCGGTGGCCAGCAGTTGGTCGGTTTCCCGCGGCGCGGGATGCGGGTGTAGCTGCTTGGCGTCGGCCAGCAGGCGGTCGGTGGTGTCGCCGCGGGCCGAGACGACCGCGACCGTCGGGCGACCGGTCTGCCGGGCGGCGTCGATGCGCGCTGCCACCCGGCGAACGTGTTCGGCGGTGCTCAGCGAGGTGCCGCCGTACTTCTGCACCAATGGTTTCATCGACACCTCATCGCGAGGGGGCGCGCCGGAGCCGACGCCGGGACGAAACGTTCTGTCGTGCAACATCTTTCTAATCGACCAGCTCGGCGCGGGGCATCGCGGGAACACGTGATTGTCCCGGTGACCGCATGATTTGCCCCGCGATATCCCGGAAAGACGTGCTGCGCGGCGGGTGTCCGCCGGCGTTGAATCGGGCGGTGCGATGTCGAGTCGGTTCGGCCGGGAGATTCGAGGATGCCGTGCGATCGAGGGAGACTCCGATGCGGATCTGCGTGATCGGTGCGGGCCCGCGTGGCCTGATGGTGCTGGAGCGGATCTGCGCCAACAGCCGCGAACTCCTCGGCCCGGCGGTGCCGGTCGAGGTCCACCTGGTGGATCCGCACGTTGGTGCGGGCGGCCGGGTGTGGTGGACCGGGCAGAGCCCGCTGCTGCTGATGAACACGGTCGCCTCGCAGGTCACCGTGTTCACCGACGACAGCGTCGAGTGCGAGGGGCCGATCCGGCCCGGGCCGAGCCTGCACGAGTGGGCGCGTGCCGATCCGGACGAGGTGCCGATCGGGCCGGACGACTACCCGACCCGCGCCGCGTTCGGCCGCTACCTGGCGTGGTTCCTGGATCACGTGATCGCGACCGCGCCTCCGAACGTGACCGTGCGGGTGCACCGCGCCACCGCCGTCGCGATGCAGGACGACGCGCAGCACCAACGGGTCCGGCTCTCCGACGGCGGTGTGCTGTCGGCGGACGTCGTGGTGCTCGCGCAGGGGCATGTCGACACCGAATCCGCCGGTGCACAGCGCGATCTTGCGGAATTCGCGCGCCGGTACCGGTTGCGCTACGTGCCGCCGAGCAATCCGTCCGAAGTGGACCTTTCGTCGATCGTCCCGGGCGAGCCGGTCGGGCTTCGCGGGCTGGGTTTGAACTTCTTCGACTACCTGGCGCTGCTGACCGCCGGACGCGGCGGCCGGTTCGTGCGGGTTTCCGGGAAGCTGCAATACATTCCGTCCGGTCGTGAGCCGGTGCTGTTCGCCGGTTCCCGCCGGGGCGTGCCGTATCACGCGCGCGGGCAGAACCAGAAGGGCGTGTCGGGGCGGCACGAACCGCTGTTCCTGACGCCGGAGGTGATCGCCGGACTTCAGGCACGGGCCGCCGAAGGCGCGCCGCCGGGTTTCCTGGACGACGTGTGGCCGCTGGTGTCCAAAGAGGTCCGGGCGGTGTACTACACGACCTGGATCGGGCAGCACCGCAGCGCGAGCACCGCCCGGGCCTTCCGCCGGGACTACCTGCGCGCGCTCGGCGACGAGGTCGCCGAGCGTTCGGTGCTGCGCCGCTACGGCGTGCCGCCGGGCGAGTGGTGGGACTGGGACCGGGTGACGCGCCCCTGCGGCGGGCTTGTCTTCGCCGACCGCGACGAGTTCCACGGCTGGCTGCTGGAGCACCTCGAACGCGATCTCGTCGAGGCCGAGCTGGGCAACGTCGCCGGGCCGATGAAGGCGGCGCTGGACGTGCTGCGGGATCTGCGCAACGAGATCCGGCTGGTCATCGACCACGGCGGGATCACCGGCGGCTCCTACCGGGACGAGGTGCAGCGCTGGTACACCGGCGAGAACGCGTTCCTGTCGATCGGGCCGCCAGCGCGGCGGATCGCCGAGCTGATCGCGCTGATCGAAGCGGGCGTGGTGCACGTGCTCGGCCCCGGCATGCGGGTGTCGGCCGTGGATGCCTCGTTCATGGTCTCCGCGCGCGGCGTGGCGGCGCCGCCGGTGCCGGTGACGACGCTGATCGAGGCCCGGTTGCCGGAGCCGGACCTGGGGCGTTCGGCCGATCCGCTGCTGAGTTGGCTGCGCCGGACCGGGCAGTGCGTGGCGTACCGGATCGCCGATCCGGACGGCGCCTTCCGGACCGGCGGGCTGGCGGTGACGCGCCGCCCGTACCACCTGATCGACGCCGGCGGCCGCCCGCATCCGCGGCGCTTCGCCTTCGGGGTGCCGACCGAGTCCGTGCACTGGGTCACCGCGGCCGGGGCGCGGCCCGGCGTGAACTCCGTGAGCCTGGCCGACGCGGACAGCGTCGCGCGGGCGTGCTTGTCGGTGCCGCGCAGCGAGCCCGGCCCGCGGCAGGCCGCGTTGTACTCCGACTACCACAACCCGCTCGCCTGGTTGCCGACCAGCGCGCCGCGGCGAGCACGTGAGGAGGTGGCTCGATGAGCCCCGGCGCGGATGCGGGCCTGCTCTCCCCGGTGTGGGCGGGCACTCCGGTGCACGCCGCGACGTCCGACGACGCGTGGCTCGCGGCGATGCTGCGGGTGGAGGTGGCGCTGGCGCGGGTGCAGGCGCGGCTAGGGGTGATCCCGGAATCCGCGGTCGCGGTGATCGAGTCGGTGGCGCGGCCGGAGCGGTTCGACCTCGGCGAGCTGGCCGTGCGGGCACGCGAGGCCGCCAACCCGGTGGTGCCGCTCGTGTCGACGCTGACCTCGCTGGTGGCCGCGGAGAGCCCGGCGGCCGCCGACCACGTGCACCGGGGCTGCACCAGCCAGGACGTGCTGGACACCGCGACCATGCTGGTCGCCGGCCGGGCGCTCGCCGAGCTGGAGTCCTGTTTGGACCGTTGCGCGGCCGCTTTCGCCGCGCTGGCGGAACAGCACCGGGACACGCCGATGGCGGGCCGGACGCTGACGCAGCACGCCGTGCCGACGACGTTCGGGCTCAAGGCGGCGGGATGGCTGGCCGGAGTCGGCGAGGCTCGCCACCGGGTGCACCGGCTGCGCACCGAAGGGCTGCCGGTGTCGATCGGTGGTGCAGGTGGCACCGCCGCCGCGTACGCGGCTTACGCGCAGGTGGCCACCGGTGCCGATCTCGTGGGCGAGCTCGTCGAGGGCATGGCGGGCGAACTCGGCCTCGCGGTGCCGGCCGTGCCGTGGCACACGCAGCGCGTGCCGCTGGCGGATCTCGGCTGGGCGCTCAGCGTCGTCGCCGGGACGCTGGGCAAGTTCGCCGTGGACGTGCAGGTGTTGTGCCGCACCGAGGTCGGCGAGGCCGTCGAGCCGGGCCCGGCCGGGCGCGGGGCCTCGTCGGCGATGCCGCAGAAGCGCAATCCCGTGCTGTCGACCCTGATCGTGGCCGCCGCCCGGCAGGTCGCCCCGGCCGCCGGGGTGCTGGCGCAGTGCATGCTCGCCGAGGACGAGCGTCCGGCGGGAGCCTGGCACGCCGAGTGGCAGCCGCTGCGGGATTGCCTGCGCGCCACGGGCGGCGCAGCGCACACGGCCGCCGAACTGGCCGAGGGCCTCACGGTGTTCCCGGACAGGATGCTGGAGAACCTGCACCGGACTGGCGGCGCGATCGTCGCAGAGCGGGTCAACGTCGCGCTGGCTCCGGCGCTCGGCAAGGCCCGCGCGAAGCAGGTGCTGGCCCGCATCTCGGCCGAGGCCGCCGCCGGGCGCGGCACGTTCGACGAGCTGCTGGCGGATGCGCCGGAGCTCCGCGAGTCCGATGTGGACGGTGAGGCGGTGCGGGAACTGCTCGCCCCGCAGAACTACCTCGGCGCGGCGTCCTGGTTCGTGACGCGCGCACTCGAGGAGTACGGCGCCTGATCACGGGGTGGGGGGCGATGTGCACGAATAGCCGGCACCCCCACCGGGCGGGGGGGGGGTGGGGGCGGAAAACAACCACCCCCCAACCCCAAGCCCCCGCC
>NZ_JBFAKG010000011.1:83306-87292 GCF_040655595.1 Saccharopolyspora sp. NPDC050389 | reverse complement strand
TCACGCCCCGGGGGGGGGGTCGTGGGTCCGGCCCCGCCTCGCGCCGGCGCCGGGCCCCTCGCCGGGGGGGGGGGCGTATCCCCTACCCCCCCCCCCCACCCCGTGCGTGCCGGGTGGCGGTTCGGCGCGAAATCACCGCCCGGCGCACCCCGATCCGCGCGCGACGCGGCCGCGGGTGGTGGTGACGCCACCCGCGGCCGCTCCGCATCCGGTCAGGGCAGCCTGATCGACTGGGCGTGCTTGAACACGTCGCCCGGGTCGTAGGCCTTCTTGGCCTGCTGCAGGCGCCGGTAGTTCCCCTTGAAGTACAGGTCGTGCCACGGCACGCCCGAGGCGTTCCACTTCGGGTCGCTGATGTCGATGTCGCAGTAGTTGATGAAGCAGCCGTCGGTGACGTCGTTGGGCACCGGCACGCCGCCGGTGTCCCGGTAGACGGCCTGGTAGAACCGCTGGTGCCAGCCCACGTGGTGGGCGTCGTCCGCGGCGCCCTGCCAGGCGGTGCCCCACAGCAGCTTCATCACCGAGTCGCGGTGCGGGTTGGCGGTCGCGTCGGGCGCGACGGTGTTCACCTTGCCGCCGAAGGACGCGATCGACACCACGAATGGCAGCTGCGCGTAGTCGGTGTTGGTCAGCTGCTCGTACAGCGCGGCGATCTGCGCGTCGGTGAAGCCCTTGCGGTGGTAGCTGGACTTGTACTTGTAGCGGTCGGTCGGGTTGCTCATCCACATCCCGGGCCAGCCGGTCGCGTGCAGCCACGGCAGCTTCCGGTGGTCGGTGACGGTGGGCGTCACGCCGACGCCCTCGCCGACCGCGTTGAGGAAGTCGTTGAGCAGCCGCTCCGCGTTTGGCAGGCCCGCGTCGATCTGCACGACCAGGTGGAACGGCCCGTGCGCGCGGGTCGTCAGCTCCAGCCGGGAGAACATCCCGATGTAGGGGCTGTCCGCGCCGCTGTTGCGCTCCATCCAGGTGCCGTAGTTCCGCACCAGCCGGGCGAACCGCTCGGGCGTCATCTGGTCCCAGGCCCACTCGCGGCGGTGGATCCAGGCATCCCGCGGCGGGACCGGCAGCAGCTTCGCCGGGTCGGTGCCGGTGGCGTCCGGGGCGCGGAACCAGAACCGCGTGACGACGCCGAAAGCGCCACCGCCGGCGCCGGTGTGCGCCCACCACAGCTCGCGGTTGGGGTCGTTGGCCTCCCTGGTCGCGACGATCGCCCGCGCTCTCCCGCCGGCGTCGACCACCACGACCTCCACCGCGTACACGTGGTCGCTGATGTAGCCGTGCCGGCGGCTCAGCGGCCCGTACCCGCTGCCGGTGACGTGCCCGCCGACGCCGACGGTGTAGCAGGAGCCGCCGGGCAGGCAGACGCCCCACCGCTTGTAGAGCGTGTCGTAGACGTCGCCGAGCTCGGCGCCCGCCTCGACCATGATCGCGTTCATCTTCGTGTCGTGGGCGATCGCGTTCATCTGCGTCATGTCGATGAGGACCCGCACGTCGGGGCCGTCGACGAAGTTCTCGTAGCAGTGCCCACCGCTGCGCACACCGATGCGCTTGCCGCCCCGCACCGCGTCGCCGACGGCGGCGACCACCTGCTCCGTCGTGGCGGGCAGGCACACACTTTCGGGATTGCTCACGAATCGCTGGTTCTGGCCCCGGGTCAGGCCGGCGAAGCGGACGTCCGAGGGCCCGACGGTGATGGCCGGGTTGGCGGCCGGTCCGGCCTGCTGCGGGACTGATGGTGTCGCGAGTGCTTCGGTGGTGGAGAGGACGGCGGCCGAGCCGCCGAGCGCCGCTGTCCAGGTGAGCAGGTTGCGGCGCGATAACGCGCTCATGCGAACTCCTCCGAGAGTGACTTGGTCCCCTGCGCCGTCGCGATCCGCGGACAGGCCGGACCGGCGTCGACCTCATGGAGCAAAGGCAGATGACGCAGAGTCGCGGCCGCAGCGTCGACCACGGGCGGCTACGCCCAATCGTGTAGCCCCATCCGCCGAAAGACATCACGTGATCACGTGATGACTCACTCTCGGTGGCTGCTCCGTTCGGCCTACCCGCATGACGGGACCGGCCCGGCACCCGGCGGCCCGCTCGCCCTCCCGACTACGACCAGGCGCCGGCTGCGGCGGCCCGGGCGGCGAAGTCGCCGAAATCGACCGGTTCACGCCCGAGCACTCGCTGCACCCCGTCTCCGGGCTCGGCCAGGTGTCCGGCGCGCATCGCGGCGATCTCCTCGACGTCGTCCTAGGACGCTCCCCCGGCCACGAGCTCGGCCCGGTACTCCTCGGGCGCGAGCTCCGCGTAGCGGATGTGTCGCCCCGCCGCCCTCGCGATCATCTCGACGGGCGTGCCGAAGGTGAGCGCCCGAGGCCCCGAGAGTTCGTGCACCTTCCCGTGGTGGCCGTCCGATGTCAGCAGGACCGCGGCGACATCGGCGACGTCCTGGGCATCGATGAACGGCTCCGGTGCGGAGCCGATGGGCAGGGCCAGCCGACCGCCTCGCAACGGTGCGCGCCACAGGCCTCGTCGAAGTTCTGGTTGAAGTTGTTCGGGCGGATGATCGACCACTCCGCACCGGATTCGCGCACGGCCTGCTCCGCCGCGATCACGCTCTTGAAGGGCTCCGGGGGAACCTGCTCGATGCCTCGCCCGGACAGCGCCACGAAGCGGCCGACGCCCGCCGCGGCCGCTTGCTGGACGAAAATCCGGGCCAGCGCCGGGTTCTCGGGAGCCACGAGGTAAACCGCCGACGCCCCGTCCAGGGCGGCCGGCCAGGTACTCTGGTCGGCCCAGTCGAACCGCACCTCGCCGGAGCGGGACGCGGCCCGAACGCGCTTGCCCGCCGCCCGCAGCGTGCGCACCAGCCGCCCTCCGGTCTTGCCCGTCGCGCCCAGCACCAGAATCGAATCCGTTTGTGTCGTCATGATCAGCAGTCAACTGGTCGCGGCGCGGGACGGACATGGCTCGTCGTACGCGGAACATGTCCGATCGTCCGCCGCTATCGTGAAGTTCATGGACCCGTTCGAAGATCTGCTGCGGGGAATACGCGCGGACGCGCCGGTTTCAGCCGAACGGAGCTTTCTCCGCCGTGGGCACTGCGGTTCGCGGACGAGGCATCCTTGACGCTGTGCGCGCCGCTGCAGGGCGAAGGCTGGATCTCCTGTGGGGAAAAGCCGCGGCTGTGCGGGCCGGTGACGCCGCGATCGCGCGCGGCCCAGGGCCTTTCGTCATCTCCGACCGGCCCGGCCCGGCGGAACCGGCACGCGCGGAGCCTGCCGATCGCACGGTGCTGCTGACCGGGACGTACCGCGTGCGGGGCAAGGTGTCGCAGCGGCTGCTGGGCGTGCTGCCGCCCGTGCTGGTGGTGCCCGACGGGGACGGTTGCTCATCGATCCGCGGCTTCCTGGACTCGCAGATCGCCATGAGCCCACCGGGGCAGCAGGTCGTGCTCGACCGGTTGCTCGACTGGCTGCTGGTGTGCACGCTGCGGGGCTGGTTCGACCGGCCGGAATCCGCTCCGCCCGGCTGGTTCCGGGCGTTGGGCGACGCCGCTATCGGCGCGGCGCTCCGGGCGATGCACGCCGCACCGGACAAGCCTTGGACGCTCGCCGCCCTGGCCCGCGAAGCGGGGGTGTCGCGCACGACGCTGGCCAGCCGGTTCGCCAAGCTGGTGGGCGAGCCGCCGCTGACGTACCTGACCGAATGGCGGATGACCTTGGCCCCGATCTGCTGACCGAATCCACCGCGCCGGTCGCCGCGATAGCGCATCGGGTCGGATACGCCGACGCTTTCGGCTTCAGCGCGGCTTTCAAGCGATTCCACGGAGTCAGCCCCAGCAAGTACCGCCAGGCCTGCCACCAGGGCGCCGAATGCGCACCGGCTTAGCGCAGCGAATCCACATAGGACGCGAACGCGGTCGTGCCCGGCCGGGCCAGGACGTCCGGGCGCTCGAAGGTCTGATCGCAGACGTCGCAGGCGTAGGCGGTGTCGACCGG
>NZ_JBFAKG010000011.1:33257-83296 GCF_040655595.1 Saccharopolyspora sp. NPDC050389 | reverse complement strand
TGCGGCCGGCCCCGGGGCGGGCCCGGGCCGCCCCGCCCCCCCCCACGACTGCTCGCGAGCGGTCAGGCGGGGGCCGCCACCAGCACGCTGGTCGGCGAGCTCGTCGCCCGCGTCTCCTCGTGGCGCAGGCCCGCCTTCTCGAACAGCGCCGCCAGCTCCGGCTCGGTGCGGACGTGGCCCGACAGCAGGCTCAGCATCACGATGTCCTCGAACTTGCCGAAGTGCGGGGTGTCGCCGGGCGGCAGCACCTCGTCGATCACCAGCAGCCGGCTCTCCGGCGACATCGCCGCCCGGATGTTGCGCAGGATGCTGATCGCGTCCTCGTCCTTCCAGTCGTGGATGGTCCAGGACAGCACGTACACGTCGCCGCCTGCGGGCACCGAGTCGAAGAAGTCGCCGCCGACGCACTTCGCGCGGTCGGACAGGCCCGCCGCCCGCAGCACCTCCTCGGCCTCCGGCACCACCCGCGGCAGGTCGAAGACCTCCGCCGTCATCTCCGGGTAGCGCGCCAGGATGGTGGCCACCAGGTGCCCCTGCCCGCCCGCGACGTCGACGAGGTGCCGCACGCCCGTCAGGTCGTAGGCCTCCAGCATCGCGGAGTTCACCATCCGGGCCATGCTGCCCATCGCGTCGTTGAACAGCTTCGCCAGCTCGGGGTGATCCGCGAAGTGCGCCCACCACCCGCGGCCGTGCACGTGCTCGAAGGCCGGGCGGCCGCTGCGCAGGCTGTAGGCGAGCGCGCCGAAGGAGCGCTGCCGCTCCGGCAGCCCGACGTAGCGGGCCAGGGCGCGCATGGAGCCCTCGCCGTCGCTGCGCAGCGTGGCCGCGAGCGGCGTCAGGTCGAACACCCGCTGCTCGACCTCGGTGAACACCCCGACGCTGGCCAGCGCGCGCAGGCCCCGGTAGAGGCTGTCGGCGTCCGCGTCGACGCGGGCGGCGATGTCGTCGACGTGCGTCGGCTCGTCGCCGATCGCGTCGGCGACGCCGAGCTCGGCCACCGCGATCAGCAGTTGGCTGACCAGCGAGCTGTAGAGCATTTCGTACATGCGGACCGCGGGCGGCGCCTGCGCTCCCTCCGAGAGCACGCCGTAGGGCGCCGCCGAGCCGAGTTCGTTCATGACTCCCCTTCCCCATCCGGGCGCGGGCGCGCCCGGGCGTCAGTGATCAAGAATTGGTTCGCGCAGCGGTGCGGGTGGATTCCGGGATCCCCGACTTGCGCATGACCGGCGTCAGACGTTGGTGGTGATCAGGTGGTCGGCGAAGCGTTCGCGGAGTTGCCGCTTGAGCACCTTGCCGGTGGCGCCGGTCGGGAAGTCCGCGTCGTCGCGGGCAATCACCGCACCGTGCACTTCGGACAGTCCGGCGGCGGTGAGCACCGCGTTGATCGAACCGGTCAGGTCCGCCACGGCCTCGGCGTCGGGGTGCAGGCGCACCACGGCCAGCGGGACCTGCGCGCCGGGCGAGCGGGGATCGCTGACCCCGATCACCGAGCAGTCCGCCGCGAACCGGCAGCCGATCAGGATCGCTTCCTCCAGCGGCAGGCTGTAGACCGGGCCGTCGGAGGTGCGGATCACGTCGGGCACCCGGTCGAGGTGGATGAACCGGCCGCGTTCGTCGCGGTAGACGACGTCGCCGGTCAGCCAGTAGCCGCCGAACGACGATTTCACCGTCTGTTCGGTGTTGTTCCAGTAGCCGGGCGTTCGGGTCGGGGTCAGCACGCCCAGCCGCCCGGCGCGGCCCGGCCCGAGTTCCCGGCCGTCGTCGTCCAGGACCACGGCGCGGCGCACCACCTTGATCGGCGTGCCCACGCAGCGGCCGTAGTCGGTGCTGCCGAGCTCGCTGACCTTGCGGAACAGCGCCATGCCCATCTCGGAGGAGCCGAGCCCGTCGATGAACCGGCTGCCCGGCTGGGACCGGAGCAGGCCGGGGCGGCGGCCGTGCGCGATAAGCGCCTTGATGTGCGCCTCGTGCGCGGCGTCGCCGGTGTTGATCCACGTGTGCACGTGCCGGGCGTCCGCCGCGTCCAGGCCGATTTCGGCCAGGTCGGCCCAGGTTTGCGGGAACGCGGCGACGATGGTCGGCCGGAACCGGCGCATCACCGCCCGCACCGCCGGGCCCGCGGTGTCGGCCATCACCAGCGTCGGCAGGCCGAGCAGCGTTGCCGTCATCAGGTAGCTGATGCCCGCCGAGTGCGACTGGGGCAGCGCGGTGAGCAGCCGGTTGCGGGCCGCCGCCGGGAAGTTCCACAGCCGCCCGCGCTTGCCGAGGAAGAACTGGCGGTGACCGAAGCTGGCCGCCTTCGGTGGGCCGGTGGTGCCGGAGGTGTGGCAGACCATCACCAGGTCGTCGTCGGCGTGGACGTACGGGAAGACGCCGGGATGGGTGGCGCCTTCGGTGGGCGTGGTGGGCAGCGCGGTCGGCTCGGTGTGGAACGCGAGCCGCTCGGTGTCCAGGCCGGCGTCGCGCAGCCGCTCCAGGCGGGGCGCGTCGGCCACCACGCCTAGCGCGCCGATCCGGCCGAGGTATTCGGCCGCGACCTCCGGCGGCATCCGGCCGTTGACCAGCGCCGCGATCGCGCCGAGCGACGTCAACGCCAGGAAGTGCAGGAACGAGTCGACGCCTTCCGGGACGTGCACGCCCACCACGTCGCCCTTGCCGACGCCGTGCGCGTGGTACCAGGCCGCGTACGCGTCGCGCACCTCGACCAGCCGGGCCAGGCTGTAGGCCTCGATCTCGCCTTCCGGCTCTCCGGGTTGCTGGGCGAACAGGAACGCCCGGTTCGGGGCGGGGTTGTGCGCCACCGCGCGGTCCAGGAAGTTGCCCATCCCCAGTTCCCGGTCCAGCAACAACTTCAGCCGCGCGGATAACGGCAGGCGCGCGTCGGGACGGATGTTCTCGAGTGCGATCATGCTGGCGCTCCTTCGGGGACCGCCCGGACGCGAATCGGCGCGGGCGGACGGCAGGAGGGAATCGGCACGGCGCACCGCGAAACGGGGCGCGCCGACGAACACAATCGTCCACAGGGGACTACGCCCTGTTCGATGAGCGGCGTCAGCCGCTTGCGGCGCGGGACTCGGCTTGCACCGCCGCGGGGCCTCAGAGGTCTTCTCGCGAGGAAGGCCCCGACGTGTCGGGGATCCCGTGGCGAGAAGGCCTCTGAGGTTCGGCCACCCGCACCGCCACGCAGGACGAGCCTGCTAGACGGGCTGACCTTCGTAGACGGTGATCAGGTAGCCGTCGGGGTCTTCGAAGATGAACTCGCGGCCGCAGGAGCCGTCGCAGATCGGCTTGCTGATCGGCACGCCGGCCGCGGTGAGCTGCGCGTGCAGCTTGTCCGGGTCCTCCGCCTTGATCCAGACGACCACGCCGTGCCCGACCTTGGCGACCTCGTCGAGGTCGATCGTGGCCTGGCGCAGCGCGATGCGGATGGGCGCGGCGGCCAGCACCGCTGCTTTGGGCACCTTGGATTCCACAGTGGAGAATCCGACGACCTCGGTGTAGAACCGCCGCGCCCGCTCCAGGTCGCGCACCTGCAAGGTCAGGAAGTCCGGTCCGACTACGTTTGTGGACACCACAGCTCCTAACGGGAATCGGGTGAATTAGGGCCGGTGGAAAGAACTTCCGCCTATTTCGGTGGGTCTCCGACCGGCTCGCAACCAGCATCCCCGCCCGGGCCGCCGACGGTCATCACGTGTTCGCGTGAGTTGCCGGTTGGTCGTGCGTCATCACCCTTCGCGCGAGCTCGACGCGGCTGGTGATGCCCAGTTTCGCAAAGCTGTGCCGGAGATGACTGTCCACAGTGTGCGGTGACAGGTACAGCCGGTTCGCGACTTCCCGGTTGGTGAGGCCCTCGGCGACCAGCCGCACCACGCGCAGCTCCGCGCGGGTCAGGCTGCCCCAGCCCGTCTTTCGGGTGCCCTGCCGCCGAGGCTCCGGGAGGTTCGGTGTCCTGGTCAGCAGCCCGCGCATCCGGGCGGCGTCCAGCAGCGCGTCGCACCGCGCGTATGCGGATTCGGCCTCGATGCGCAGCTCGGTGGCCTGGTCGAGGTTGCCGAGATCCGCTTCGGCGGCCGCCAGGTCTTCCAGCCCGTGCGCCAGCAGCACCGGCTGCGAGCCCGCCCGGTAGTGCTCGACGGCCGTGCGCAACGCCCGGACGTCCCGTCGCAGCAGGCCGGCACCGTGTGCTGTGGCGCCGAGGAGCACCTGCACATCAGGATTGCGGCGGCTCAGCTCGACCGCCGAGGCGATCACCTGAGCCGCCGCGTCGTCGGCGCCGACCCGCACGGCTAATCGCACCAGGACCGGGATCCGTTCGGGCGCGCCGACCAGCAGCGACCTGCTGCGTTTGAGCCGGTCGAGGAGTTCCACCAGTTCCAGCCGGATCCTGTCCGAATCGCCTTCCGCTTCTTCGGCGAGCAGCCGCGCCCAGACCAGCAGGTCCGGTAATCGGCGCCGCCCGGTCTCCACGATCTCCTGGGCCCGGTTCAGGTGCCGCCACGCCGCCGACACGCCGTCCGCTCGCAGCGCCACCACGGCCCGCAGCGCGAGCAGCGGAACGGCCAGTGCTTCCGCGGAAAGCTGTTCGGTCAACAGGATTCCGGCTTCCGCTTCGGCCGCGGCGTCGTTGAGCCTGCCGGTGGCGAGCAGCAGCTCGGCCCGGCACAGGTAACGCGGCGGCCGCGACCACACCGTCTCCAGCTCGGCGACGTCCTGCTCGTCCCGGCACAGCTCCTCCTCCGCCTCGCCGAGGCGGTCGGCGGCCATCAGCGCGGCGGCCAGGTGCAGCCTGGGATGCCGGGTCCGCCCGATGTCGCCGGCGCGATCGCCGAACCGGACCGCCTCGGCCCCGTACCGGATGGCCGACGCGATATCGCCCTGCGCTAAGGAAACCCGGCTTCGCGCGCCGGTGCCGCACACCAGCGCGCCGTGCGTGCGGGCCCGGTTGGCGACGTGCACCGTGTTTGTCGCTGCGGCCGCCGCCGGTTCGATGTCCCCTATCGAGACCAGCCCGTGCGCGTGCATCGCCAGCAACTCGGCGCGCACCATCGAATCCGATTTGGCGCGGGGCAGGGCGAGCACCGTGTGTTCGATGACCGCAGCGTGCTCGCCGACGGTGTGCAGCGCTTCGGTCAGGCCGAGCAGCAGCATCGCCTCCGTGTTCGGCGGCAGCCCGCCGCCGCGGAAGCGCTGGCCGAGCTCGATCGCCTCGGTCGGCCGGCCCGCCAGCACCAGCAGCCGCACCGCCTCGGCGGCCAGTTCGGCGCGGATCGGGCTGCGCTCGTCGATCAGCGGCAGGCTGCGGAGGATCAGGTCGGCGCCGGTGTTCGGCGCCGCCGGGGCGATCTCCTGCACCGCGCGCTTCACCACGGTCGCCACGTCCACCCAACCGCCGCCGCTGAGCAGCAGGTGCTTGACCTGCTCGGTGGCCGACCGGCCGTGCTGGGCGAGCACCGACGCGGCCTCCTGGTGCAGCGTCGCCCGCGTCGGCTCCGGCATCCGGTGGTAGAGCGCCTCGCGGATCAGCTCGTGCCGGAAGCACAGCTTCGCGCCCTGCTCGATCAGCACCTCGGCGTCGACGAGCATCGCGACGGTGCCCAGCAGGTCCACCGCCGGGCGCCCCAGCAGCGCGGCGACCTCGTGCACCCCGAAGGGCCGGCCGAACACCGTCATCGCGTCCAGCGCGCGACGGGTGTCCTCCGGCAGGTCCTGCATCCGTTCGCCGACCGCGTCGAAGAACGTCGGCGTCATCGCCGCGGGCGGCTCCTGCGGGCCGTCGACCGGCAGCCCGCGCAGCATTTCCCTTAGCAGGAAGGGGTTTCCTCCGCTGCGCGCCGCGTAGGCCAGGGTCGCCTCGTCCGGTTCGCTGCCGAGCACCTCCGCGCACAGCTGCGCGACCGCGCCGTCGGAAAGCGGTTCGAGCTGCCGCTTCTGGGCCCCGTCGCCGATCAGCCAGTCCAGCGCTTCCTGCGCGCAGCTGCGGATCGGGTAGGGGCGGCGGGTGAAGTACCAGAGCACGGAATCCGAGCGGAGGGCGGGCACGAGCACCCGCAACGCCAGCGCCGTCGCTTCGTCGGCCCAGTGCGCGTCGTCGAGGGCGATCAGCATCGGCTGCTTCCGGGCCTGTTGCGCGATCATCTCGCCGACCTGGTCCACGGCCCACAGCGTCGAGGTGTTCAGCTCGGGGCCTGCCGGGATCTGCGGGCCGAGCAGATGACACGATCGGAACAGCGAACGCAATGTGATCAACGGTGTGTTCTTGTCCAGCTTCACGGCCTGCGAAGCGATGACTCCGAGGCCGAGTGCGCGGCTTTCGGCCTCCACTTCCTGCAGCAGTCGACTCTTGCCGATACCGGCCGAGCCCTCCACGACCACGCAGTTCCCTGCTCCTTCGGCGACCTGCAGCAATAACTCGCGCGATTCACCTAAGACACGTTCCCGGCCGATCAGCGGTAACGCATCAGTGTCCATCGTGTGTTCCCCTCGGGTGAGCAGCATCGGACGAACGCAGATAGCTGAAGCGACAGTACCTGAACAATCAGCCCTAGGCCGGTTGTTCCAAAAGAGTCAAAGGGAATGCATTCACCCGAGTGTCGCAGGAGGAAGCCGCCGGTAGATCTTTACCGGGCGGCGCTTTTTTGGTATCAAAGTCCGTAACCCTCCGTCCATTTTCTTTTCACGGCATATCCGCCGCCACGCGCCCGGTGAATTCCCCTCGGCCGAATCGTGCGCCACCATTCGGCCCAGCACTGCGTGAACATCCCGCGGCCGGGTGATCTTGGCCACATCGCGGGCGGCCGGCTGGCTGGGAAAGACCGATCAATGGGAATCCCGCGATGACGTGATGACCGCGCCGGGCGGATCGCCAAGGCTCGACAGCGCGCACCCGCTGGTCGAGAGGAGTCTGAACATGAGCGCACCGGAGGTCACCCGCAGGGTGATCCACGTACCGCCCGGCGCGGGCCAAAGCGTCTGGGCATTCAGCGGCGACCGCTACACGCTGAAGGTCGGCGCCGAGGACACGGGCGGAATGATCGGGGTCATGGAGGGCGAGATCCCGCCGGGCAGCGGCCCGCCGCTGCACGTCCACCAGTACGAGGACGAGGCTTTCTACCTCGTCGAAGGACGCCTCCAGGTGTTCGATGAGGACCGCGAATTCACCGCCGAACCGGGCTCTTTCATTTATCTTCCGCGCGGTTCGGCACACCGGTTCAAAAATATTTCCGATACTCCCGCGAGAATGCTCATGCTTTTCGTTCCGAGCGGGTTCGAGAAATTCTTCCTGGAGGTCGGCGTCGAGGTCGTGCCCGGCCAGCCTGCCCCGTCGCCGGGCCAATTCGAGGCCGACGTCGAACGGTCCATGCGCATCGCGTCCGAGAAGTACGGCATCGAATAGTCCGGCCGACCCGCCGCGGCGGGCGCGCACACCGGGCACCGGCCTGCGCCGGTGCCCGGTCGACGCGGTCAAATCAGGCGGGCACGGCGTCATCGCGACGCACCTCCGGCGCGGCGACCATCCCGTCCCAGGCCAGCATCGCGCAGTCGATGACCGCATGCGCAGCCTCGCGAGAACTCCCGTCTCTGGCCTGAATGGACAGTCCTTGTAGGACGGTCAGATAGAACGAGGCGATCGTCTCCAGGTTCGCGCCGGCGGGCACGTCGCCGTCGGCGACGCCGCGCTCCAGCCGCGCGTGCACCGCGCGGAAGTCGTCTTTGCGGCACTCGGCGAGGAAGTCCCAGATCCGCTCGTTCTCCGGAGTGCAGTTGGTCGCCGCGAGCACCACCATGCAGCCGCGCGGCGTGTCCGGATCGACGTAGGCGTCGGCATTGTCGCGCAGCATCGTCTCGATCGCGCGCCGCGCCGTCGGCTGCCGCTGCAGCGACCGGTCGCCGACCGCCTCGTCGGCGCTGTTGTAGAGCGCGACCGCCTCCCGGAACAGGTCCTCTTTGGACCCGAACGCCGCGTACAGGCTCGGCGAGCTGATGCCCATCGCGCCGGTGAGATCGCTCAGCGACGTGGCCTCGTAGCCGCGCTCCCAGAACAGCTCCATGGCGGTCCGCAGGGCGGCTTCCCGGTCGAAGCTGCGCGGACGTCCGCGTGGCGACATCGGCTTCCCTCCTCCCCGGACGGCGCCGGTTCGCACCGGGCCCTCCCCAGCGAACTTGTTGACACCCGAGAGTAGCGATGATAGCCATTTATATATCGTTCGACACAGAAAAGCGAGGGGCTCATGACTGGTCTGGATGGCAAGGTCGCGCTGGTCACCGGTGGCGGACGCGGCATCGGTGCGGCGATCGCCCAGCGGCTGGCGGCGGACGGCGCCGACGTCGCGATCACCTACAACACCTCGGCCGACCGGGCCAACGGCGTGGTCGACAAGATCAAGGAGGCCGGTCGGCGCGGCGCCGCGTTCGCGGCCCCTGCCACCGACGCCGCGGCGGTGACCAGCGCGGTCGAGCAGACGGTCGCCGAGTTCGGCCGGCTGGACATCCTGGTTAACAACGCCGGGATCTTCCCGTGGGCGCCCATCGACGAGCTGACCCTGGAGCAGTTCGACGAGACCGTCGGCATCCACGTGCGCGCCGTGTTCGTCGCCGTGCAGGCCGCGGTCAAGCACCTGCCCGAGGGCGGCCGGATCATCAGCGTCGGCAGCAACCTCGCCGACCGGACCCCCGGCCCCGGCCTGAGCCTGTACTCGCTGAGCAAGTCGGCGCTGACCGGCTTCACCAGGGGCCTCGCCCGCGACCTCGGTCCGCGCGGCATCACGGTCAACCTGGTGAACCCGGGCTCCACCGACACCGAGATGAACCCGGCCGACGGCGAAGAGGCCGACGGCGAGCGCGCCCTGACCGCCCTCGGTCGCTACAACGACACGGCCGACATCGCGGCGGCCGTCGCGTTCCTGGCCGGCGAGGGCGGCCGCAACATCACCGGCACCGGCATCCTCGTCGACGGTGGCGCCAACGCCTGACGGCGTGCGCCCACCTCCTGGAACAAGGGAAACAGCAATGGCTTGGGTCATCCTCGTCGCGGCGGGCCTGCTCGAAATCGTCTGGTCGCTGGCGCTGAAGCACGCCGAGGGCATGACGCGGCTGTGGCCGGCGGTGCTGGGCATCGGCGTCGCCATGGTCAGCCTCGGCATGCTTTCGGTGGCGCTGAAGGACCTGCCCGTGGGCAGCGCCTACGCGATCTGGGTCGGCATCGGCACGGTGGGCGTCGCGGCCGTGGGGATGATCTTCCTGAGCGAACCCGTGACGTTCTCCAGGCTGGCGTTCTTAGCACTGATCGTGGTCGGCATCGCCGGCCTCAAGTTCGTGGAGGGTTGACCAGCCACTGTAGACGATTCGATTTCCTTTCCTTCCCCGGAAGATGCCGCCTCGCCCGAGCGAGGCGGCATCTTCGCTTCGCGCCGGCTCCCGAGAACACGTGATGTCGCGGCCGGGCCGGGCGAAGCATGCTGGGATCCGGCTGCCGCAAGGAGAACCAGACGCCGGCAAACCGGCTGGAGGAGCGGAAAATGGCTGAGCACAAGAGGGAACTGGACATCGCGGTGATCGGCGCCGGGGTAATCGGGTTGTCCACCACGGAGGCCCTGCTGCGGCGCGGCGCGAACGTGAAGTGCTTCGACGGCCGTCGGCCCGGGTCGGGGCAGTCGGGCGGGCTCTCCCGCACCTTCCGGCACCGGCACGACGATCCGCACATCGTCGACCTGGCCGCGCGCGGCCTGGCGGGCTACCGCGAGTGGGAACGGCGCTCCGGCGTCGAGATGGTGGGCACCGAGGGCTGCGCGTACCTGGGCACCTCCCCCGACGACACCATCGGCCTCAAGACCCACCAGGTGCCGCACCACTACGCGCCGGCGACCGACCGCGCTCAGGTGTTCGGCGCGCTCGGCCCGATCGACGGCGCGCTGCTGGTGGACCCGACCGCCGGGGCGCTGCGCGTCAACCACGTGATCGAGACGCTGACCGGCTGGGTCGGCGACCACATCATCGCCAACGACATCCACAGCCTCCTGGTGCTCGACGACGGCAAGGTCGAGTTCCAGACCGCCGACGCGATCTACCACGCGCGGCACGTCGTGCTCTGCGCCGGCGTCGACACGCCGCGCCTGGCCGCCCGCCTCGGCTGGGACATCCCGCTGGACTGCGCGCTGCACGCCCGCCCGCACTACCGGATCCGCGAGGAGCTGCGCGGCGAGCCGACGCCGTGCTGGGTGGACAAGTCCGGCCAGTTCGGCGAGATGGTGTACGGCTCGGTGATCCCCTACACCGACCAGTACGTGCTGGGCCTCATCGGCGACGGCGTCGACGTGCCGTTCGACGCCCGCGGCGCGCTGACCGGCGAGGAAGGCATGGAAGACCACGTCCGCCGGGTCACCGGCTACGTCGAGCGCGCCCTGCCGGGGCTCATCCCGGAGCCGATCGGGGTGCGGGTGTGCATCATGAGCAAACTGCCCGCGGGCAGCGACGCGCTCCGGGCGTGGCACGCCCCCGGCGTCACCGCGATCGCCGGGCACAACCTGTTCAAGTTCGCCCCGGAACTGGGCGAACTGCTCGCGGACTCGGCGGTGCACGACCGGCTCCCGGCGGACCTGGAACTCGCCGGGGCACGCGCGCTGGGGGCGGCGTGAGCGGGCCGGTCATCGCCGTCGCGGGCGCATCGGGCGTCGTCGGGCGCGCGGTGACGCGGGAACTCGTGCGGCTCGGCCACCGCCCGCACGCGCTGGTGCGCCCCGGCTCGGCGAACCGCTTGCCCGACGCGGCGGTCATCGAGTGCGATCTCACCGATCGCACGGCGACGTTGCACGCGTTGCGCGGTGTGGACCGGTTGTTCCTGCTCACCCCGTTCCACCCGGAACAGCTTGTGCTGCAACGCAATCTCATCGAGGCCAGCGGCGAGGCGGGAGTGAGCCGGGTGGTGAAGCTGTCGGCGCTGGGAGCACAGCCCGGGGCCGAGTCGAGCATCCACCACCAGCACGGCGTCGGCGACGACGAGCTGCGCGCCGCGGGCATTCCGCACGCGGTGCTGCGCCCCAACGCTTTCATGCAGAATGCGCTGCAATGGCTGCCGACCATCCGGGCGCGCGACGCGATCGTGCTGCCGGTCGGGGCGGCGCGGGTCAGCATGATCGACGTCGGGGACATCGGGCTCGCGGCAGCCGGCCTGCTGACCGCGGACGCCGCGGCCGGCGACTACGACCTCACCGGGCCGGAAGCCCTCGGCTACCAGGAGGTGGCCGAGATCCTGTCCGAAGTGGCCGGACGCCCGATCCGGCACGTGGACGCCGCACCCGACGAGGTCGCGGCCGCCATGCGATCGGCCGGGGTACCCGACTGGGCGGTGGCGGCGCGCCTCCAGCTCTACGCCACCTACCGGGCCGGCGAAGCGGAGGTGGTGACGACGGCGGTCGCCGACATCACCGGCCGCCCGCCGCGCGACTACCGGTCGTTCGCCGCCGGCATCGCCGAACAACTGCGGAACTGAAGGGGAACCGATGCACGTATTCGCCATCGGGGCCAGCGGGGTCCTGGGCCGCCACCTCGTCCCGATGCTGCTGCGCCGAGGACACGACGTGACCGCCATGGCGCCCGGCGACCGCCTCGACCGCCTGCCGGGCGACGCCCGCCGGGTCCAGGCGTCGCTGCTCGACCCGGCCGCCGGGCGGTTGCTGGCGACGGAGTTCAAGGACGTGGACGCGGTGGTCAACGCGGCCACCGCGGTCCCGCCCACGGCGGGCAGCTGGGAGCAGAACACGGCGCTGCGCAGCACCGGAACCACCGTGGTGACCGGGGCGCTGCGGGAAGCAGGGGTGGGGCGCTTCGTCCAGATGAGCATCACGATGGTCTACGCCGACGGCGGCGACAGCCCGCTGACGGAGACGGCGCCGCTGGACGACCGGCCGGAACGGGCGACCATCGTCGGCCCGGTCCAGGCGATGGAAGCCGCGGTCCGCGAACTGCCCACCGACGAGATCGCGTGGAGCATCCTGCGCGGCGGACGCTTCGTGGGGCCCGCGACGGTGCAGGACCAGCAGCGGGCCCGGCTGCGCGCCGGGCAGCTGCCCATCCCGGGCGACGGGCGTTCGTGGGTGGCGATGGTGCATGCGCGGGACTACGCGGAGGCGGTGGTCGGCGCGCTGGAACGCGGCTGCGTGGGCGAGACGCTGAACGTGGCCGACGAGCCTGTCCGGGTAGGCGACTACTACCGCGACCTCGCCCGCGCGGACGGCAGCCCACCACCCCGGCAGGCCCCGGACGAGGCCGCCGAACCATCGCACCGCGTCAGCAGCGAAGCGGCCCGGCGACTCCTCGACTGGTCCCCGGTGCACGGCATCTGGCCGGTGCGCGACGGGGGCCGGTGACAGGAAGGTTCCCATGCACTCACTGCGGGCCGGGTGGTGCTGACAGGAAAGTTCCCGTGCTCGCGCTGCGGGCCCGATGGCAGGAAAGTTCCCTCGCGCATGCCACCGGGCTCCAGTGCGGCCGGGCGGTGACAGGAAAGTTCCCATGCACTCACCGCAGGGTCGTGCTCGGTGACAGGAAGGTTCCCTTGCTCGCACTGCACGCCCGGTGGTGACAGGAAAGTTCCCATGCACTCACCGGGCGTGCGGCGGGTCAGCACTCGATGACGTTGACGGCGAGGCCGCCGCGAGCCGTCTCCTTGTATTTGACCTTCATGTCCCGGCCGGTCTCCCGCATCGTCTTGATGACCTTGTCCAGCGAGACGAAGTGCGTGCCATCGCCGCGCAATGCCATCCGAGCCGCCGTGATCGCCTTCACCGACGCGACCGCGTTGCGCTCGATGCACGGGATCTGCACCAAGCCACCGATCGGATCACAGGTGAGCCCGAGGTTGTGCTCCATCGCGATCTCCGCCGCGTTCTCCACCTGGCGCGGAGTTCCACCGAGCACCTCGGCGAGCCCGGCCGCCGCCATCGAACACGCCGACCCGACCTCGCCCTGGCAACCGACCTCGGCACCGGAGATCGACGCGTTCTCCTTGAACAGCACGCCGACCGCGCCGGCCGCAAGCAGGAACCGCACCACACCGTCGTCGTCCGCGCCCGGCACGAACCGCATGTAGTAGTGCAGCACCGCCGGGACGATGCCGGCCGCACCGTTGGTCGGCGCAGTCACCACGCGCCCGCCGGCCGCGTTCTCCTCGTTCACCGCGAGCGCGAACAGGGTGACCCACTCCAGCGGATCGTCGGCCTCGGTCAACGAAGCCGCCAGCTCCGCCGCCCGCCGCTTGACCTTCAGCCCACCAGGCAGCTCTCCGGAGTTCCGGCACCCGTTGTCCACGCACTCGCGCATGACCTGCCAGATGCCCAGCAGCTCCTTGTGCACGGCGTCCCCGCCGCGCCACGACAGCTCGTTCGCCAGCATCACACCGCTGATCGGCAGCCCGGACTCCTCGGTGCGGTCGAGCAGTTCCACGCCGGTCCGGAACGGGTACCGCACCGCGGTCTCGTCGGGCTTGATCCGATCGGTGCCGGTGGCGTCCTCGTCGACGACGAAACCACCGCCCACCGAGTAGAAGACCGAACTCTCCAGCTCGGCCCCGTCGGTGCCGGTCGCGGTGAACCGCATCCCGTTGGGGTGCAGCGGCAGCGACTTGCGCCGGTGCATCACCAGGTCGCGGTCCGCGGTGAACCGGATCTCCTGCACGCCGTCGAGCCGCAACCGCCCGGTCTCCCGGATCTCGGCGACCCGGCCTTCGACCGCCGCCGGGTCGACGGTCTCCGGGCTGTGCCCCTCGAGACCGAGCAGCACCGCCTTCGGGCTGCCGTGCCCGTGCCCGGTCGCGCCGAGCGACCCGAAGAGTTCCGCCTTGATCCGCTTGACCTGCGGCAACCGGCCCGCGCTGTGCAGCCGTTGCGCGAACATCCGGGCCGCGCGCATCGGGCCGACCGTGTGCGAGCTGGACGGTCCGATACCGACCGAGAACAGGTCGAAGACACTGATCGCCATTGACCGTCTCCTCCCTCGCCGATTCCCCGCTACTCCGCGATCACCGCGGCGTACTGCTCGGCGGTGAGCAGAGCACCGGTGTCGGAGGTGCGCACCTCCAGCAGCCAGCCCTCGCCATACGGCTCGGAGTTGACCAGCGCCGGGTCGTCCACGACGGACTCGTTGATCGCCACGACCTCGCCGGTGACCGGCGCGAACAGGTCGCTGACGGACTTCGTGGACTCCAGCTCACCGCAGGGCTTGCCCGCTTCGATCTGCTCCCCCACCTCGGGCAGCTGCACGTAGACGATGTCGCCGAGCGCGTCCGCGGCGTGCTGGGTGATGCCGATCCGGACCAGCTCGTCGCGGTCCTCGATCCACTCGTGCTCTTCGGTGTAGCGCAGGTTCGCGGGCAGAGACATGTCAGGAGGCTCCAAGGCTTTCGAGGGGCAGGGGTTGCCCGGGATGGCTGGGCCTCCCCCTCTGTTTCGGAACCTGAGAGCTTCGCCGCGGTTTCTCGCGGCTTGCACCGTGGGTGGAGCGTCAGCGATGACGCGCACTTTCCAGAGTTGCCTCGCCCGAACGGTCATGGGTGCCTGAGAGTTTGTGGGGAGTCTTGCTCCTTCGGCGCCCTGACGGCTCGGCGTGAGTCCTCAGGGTCTCTCCCGCACGGGGTCGACGGCCGGTATGCGATTGTCGATGTGCTCAGCAACGATAAACGGGCCAGCCCTGGTGTCAATGCCCTCCCCCACCTGACCGGCGGCGGCCCGAAGCACTCAGGAGGCCGGTGATGCTGGACGTCCGGGCGCTGGTCGAGCGGGTCGGCCCCACGCTTCTGCGCACCGTGGTCAGCCCAGAGCCGACCGTCTGCGTGGGGGACGTCGTCATCGCCGAACCCGATCAGCCGCCGACCGCGGCGGGCGGCGACCTCGTGCTCGGCGTGGCCGTCACGGACCGCGAGCACGCGAGGCGGCTAACGCGGGCCTGCGGCGCGCAGGGCGCGGCAGCGGTGCTGTTCAAGCCGCCGATCTCGGCTGATGACGCGGTGGCCGCAGCGGCCGAGGAAGCCGGGGTCGCCCTGGTGGAGGTTCGGCCGGGCACCGGCTGGGCGCAGTTGGTGTGGCTGATCCGGGCCGCGCTGGCCGGGACCGGCATCGAGGAGGCCGACGCGCGCGGCACCGGGGTCGGCGACCTGTTCCGGCTCGCCGACGCGGTGGCCGACGTGGTGGACGCACCGGTCACGATCGAGGACGCGCACTCCCAGGTCCTGGCCTACTCCGCCCGGCAGGACCTCACCGACCCGGCGCGGGTGTCGACGATCATGGGCCGCAAGCAGCCCGACGACGTGCTCGCCAAGTTCCGGGCCCGCGGCACGTTCCGCCAGCTCAGCAAGGGCAGTTCGGCGATCTTCGTGCCCGCCCAGCAGGACGGCACCCTGCCCCGGCTGGTGGTGCCGATCCGGATGGGCGGCGAACTGCTCGGCTCGATGTGGGCCGTGGTGCCCGGCGAGGTTTCCGAGGAGCGCTCCACCGCGTTCGCCGACACCGCCCCGCTGGTCGCGTTGCAACTGCTGCGGTGGCGGGCGGTGGCGGACGCCGAGCGCCGCCGGTCCGCCGAGCAGGTGCGGCTGCTGCTGGAGGGCGGCGAGGGCTGGCGGGTGGCCGCGAACGAGCTGGCGGTGCCCAACGAGGCGCATCGGGTCGTCGCGATCGAAATGCCGTCGTCCGCAGGGCCCGCGGAGGGACACCGGCTGGCGATGTGGGAGTGGATCACGCGCGGGATCGGGCGGCGCCCGCTGGTCACCGAGATCGGCACCATGCTCTACGCGCTGGTGCCCGACCGGGTGGGCGCGGGCGGCTGGCCGGACCTGCGGGATGCACTCACGTCCCATGACGCTTCGCCGCGCCCGCTGATCGCGGTGGGCAACCCGGTGGCGGTCGCCGAGCTCCCTCAGTCGCGCGCGCAGGCCGAGGAGCTGGTCGGTCTGCTGCGCACCGGCCAGCTGCGAGACCGGGTGGCGGTGTACGAGGAGAACTGGCATCTGGTGGTGCTCAGCCGAATGGCCGGTGCGTCGACCGACGCGGGCGTCGGCACGCTCGGCCCGCTGCCGGTGCTGCGCGAGCACGACCGGACGCAAGGCACCGAATACCTGGCCACCCTCCACGCGTGGCTGCGCCACCCGGGCGATCCGCGGCAGGCGAGCCGGGAGCTGCGCGTGCACCCGAACACCTTCCGCTACCGGATGAAGCGACTCACCCAACTCGTGGACATCGACCTGGAAAGCCCCAACGTCCGCGCAGCGCTGTTCGTGCAACTGCTCGCCGACCGCTGGGCGCAGCACGGCTGACAGCAAGGGAACTTTCCTGTCAGCCCTGCCCGACGAGCCGCGTGCCAGCGGCTGCGAGCGAGGGAACCTTCCTGTCACGACGGGTCCGTCGAGATGCGAGCAAGGGAACCTTCCTGTCACCGCCAGGCCCGTGACGCACCCCGGTGACGTGCGGAAGGGAACCTTCCTGTCATCCCGTGGCAGGAAGGTTCCCTTGCTTTCACCGGCAGCCGAGGCGCCTGCGAGGAAGGGAACTTTCCTGTCACCCCCGGCATCCCCGCTACGCCGTTTCGGCCCCTGTTCGTGCGCGGCCTCCCCTGCCGTGGGCTTTGTGCTGCGCGCACAAAGCGCGCGGGGCAATCTCATCCCGCGGGAATGATGCGCCCCTTTCGGCGGCAGCGGATCGTGGTGCAGCAACAGGAGACGAAAGGATTCCGCCGTGAAGATCGCAGTGCCGCGCGAGATCAAGAACAACGAGTACCGGGTCGCGATCACACCTGCGGGCGTGCATGAGCTGACCACCCGCGGTCACGACGTCTTCGTCGAGACCAACGCCGGCGCGGGCTCCTCCATCCCCGACGAGGACTACCTCGCGGCCGGGGCGAAGGTGCTGCCCACCGCCGAAGAGGTGTGGGCGGAGGGCCAGCTGGTCCTCAAGGTCAAGGAGCCGATCGCCGAGGAGTACCCGCGGTTGCGCCGGGACCAGGTGCTGTTCACCTACCTGCACCTGGCGGCCTCCGCCGAGCTGACCGACGCGATGCTGAAGTCCGGGGTCACCGGCATCGCCTACGAGACGGTGCAGACGGCCAACGGCAGCCTGCCGCTGCTCGCGCCGATGAGCGAGGTCGCCGGGCGCCTCGCCCCGCAGGTGGGCGCCTACTCGCTGATGCGCCCCAGCGGCGGTCGCGGCGTGCTGCCGGGCGGTGTTCCCGGTGTGCACCCGGCGCGGGTCGTGGTGATCGGCGGTGGCGTCGCGGGCCTCAACGCCGCGCGCATCGCGCTGGGCATGGGCGCCAATGTCGAGCTGCTCGACAACAACGTCGACAAGCTCCGCGAGATCGACCGCGACTTCCACGGGCAGATCCGCACCGTGACGTCCAACCGGTACTCGGTCGAGCAGGCGGTGCGGGCCGCCGACCTGGTCATCGGCGCCGTGCTGATCCCGGGCGCGAAGGCGCCGAAGCTGGTGTCCAACCACCTGGTGTCCGAGATGAAGCCGGGCAGCGTGCTGGTGGACATCGCCATCGACCAGGGCGGTTGCTTCGCCGACTCCCGCCCGACCACGCACGACGACCCGACGTACCGGGTGCACAACTCGGTGTTCTACTGCGTGGCGAACATGCCGGGCGCGGTCCCGAACACCTCGACGCACGCACTCACCAACGTCACGTTGCCGTACGTGCTGCGCATCGCGGACCAGGGCTGGCAGCAGGCCTGCCGCGCGGACGACGCGCTCGCCGGTGGCCTCAACACCCACGACGGCAAGCTGGTCAACGAGCCGGTCGCCGAGGCGCACGGTCTCGCCAGCACCCCGATCAGCAGCGTGCTCGCCTGATCGCACCGCGAGCGGGGGAACCTTCCTGTCACAGCGCGGCAGGGCGGTCCCCCGCTCGCAACGTCTTCGCATGCGGATGCCCGCCTGAGACGTGTTCTTGGATCGCCGCGAATGCAACGAACAGGTGATGGGCTCAAACAGCCGAACGGGGCGGCCCGCTCAACCAGCCTGGGGGTCACCGGGAGCAGGCCGCCACTTTTAGTGTAGGCCACGATCGCCCATTTGCCGAAGCAGCGAGCCCCCGCACGGCCGCCAATTTCGAGCCGAATCGATAACCACTCGATGAGGTGAGCATCGAGTGGTGGGTGTGCAGGCGTGCGCCACGACTGCCGATGTCACCCGATGGGGGTCGTCGGGTGCTCCGATCCGCGATCTCCACCGGCAACACCGACGCACTCGCAACGTTCGACGACGGTGGGAGACGAAGTGACGGACACGGCGCTGCGGAAAGCTGTCCTCGACCGACTCGACAGGGTTGATCTGGCGACCGAAGACGACGCACCCGAGGTGCTGCTGCCGCTCGCCCGCTCCGAGCTCTACCGGCTCACCGAGGGTCTGCGCGCCCTGCTCGACGAACACGAACCGGCCGAAGACGGCAGGTGCCGGTCCTGCCCGGGCACGCTACGCAGCCGGCCGTGGCCGTGCACCGTGTGGCTGACCGCGCACCGGGTGCTCATCGGCGACCACTCCGGAGAGGCCGTGCACTACCGCGGCACCGGCCTGGGCACGCTGCACCGGAGGCTGCGGCGCAGGCGGGACGACGAGGCGAAGGACGTCGCGGTCATCCCCGAGCCGATCATCTCCGCGACCGGCCCCGGGCCCAGCGACTGGGACACCAACGAGTTCATCCGCCCCGATCTGACCACGGACCCGACCCCGCCGTTGGCGACCGGTCACCTCAAAACGAATCGGGGCACGGTCTACCGGGCCGCCGTGATCGACCGGTCCATCCGCTGGCCCTAGCCGGTCGCAGGTGGCGACGTCCATCACACCGCAGGGCGGCGATCACGCCTCGCCACTGAGAACAAGCTGGGAAAACACTCCTCCGCACCTGAGCACCCGGGCATGTCCGGCAGGATGGGCTCCGTCGGTTGAACGGGTGACGATGGAGGGCGTGTGCAGGACGGCAGTGGCCGGCTCGTCGTTGAGGGTCTCAGCAAGAGCTTCGGCCCGGTCAGCGCGGTGCAGGACCTGAGTTTCACGGTCCGCCCCGGCTCGGTGACCGGGTTCCTCGGCCCCAACGGGTCCGGCAAGACGACGACGCTGCGGATGCTCCTCGGCCTGGTCATGCCCACCTCGGGCACTGCCACCATCAACGGCCTGCCGTTTCACCGGCTGCCGAACCCGGCGAGCGTGGTCGGCGCCGTGCTCGACGCGCAGAGCTTCCACCCGGGCCGCACCGCCCGCCACCACCTGCGGTGCTACGCCGCCGCGATGAACGTGCCGGACGCGCAGGTCGACCGGGCTCTCGAACTCGTCGGGCTGGGCTCCGCGGGGAAGCGCAAAGCAGGCACGTTCTCGCTGGGCATGCGGCAGCGCCTGGCGCTGGCCACCGCGCTGCTCGGCGACCCGCAGGTGCTGGTGCTGGACGAGCCGGCCAACGGCCTGGATCCGGAGGGCATCGCCTGGCTGCGGAACTTCCTGAAGGCCTTCGCCGCGAGCGGCCGGACGGTGCTGATGTCCAGCCACTTCCTCCGGGAGATCGAGCACACCGTGGACCAGCTGGTGATCATCAGCCGCGGGCGCTGCGTCTTCGACGGCCACCTCGACGACCTGCGCGCAGCGCAGCGCTCGCGGACGCTCGTGCAGGCCGCCGACCCCGGCAAGCTGATCGACAAGCTGCACGCGGTCGGGTTGGGCGTCGAATACCTCCCGGACGGCAGGCTCGCCGTGACCGGCGCCGATTCCCGCGCGGTCGCGGATCTCGCGCTGGAAGCCGGGGTCGCGTTGTACGGGATGCAGGACGAGCGGATCGGCCTGGAGCAGCTGTTCTTCCAGCTCACCAACGGCCAGTACACCGGCGTCCCGCAGCACGCCACGCAGCGGGCCGCCCCGGACGGCCGCGGATTCGGGGGAACTGCCTGATGGTCGCTCTAGTCAAGGCGGAGTTCCGCAAGATCTTCACGACCAGCCTGTGGTGGGCGCTGCTCGTGCCGGTGGTGCTGCTCGGTTTCGGCGCGGGCTGGCTGGGCGGCTCCATCGTCGCGCTCATCGACTCGGTGGAGAAGCTCGACCGGGCGGTGCCCCTGGGCCTGCTGTCGGTGTCGATGTCGACGAACTTCAGCACCATCTTCGCGGCGCTGTTCGGGGCCATGGCGTTCGCCGGCGAGTATCGGAACAGGAGCATCACGACGACGTTCCTCACCGGCAACCCGCGCGGCGCGGTGCTGGCGGCGAAGCTGCTCGCCTACTCGGGCATCGGCCTGATCTACGGCCTGACGAACGTGCTGTTCGCGAGCCTCGGCGGCTTGCTGGGCACGGGCCTGGACTTCGGCAGTTTCGGCAGCCCGGCCGACTGGCTCAGCGTCGGCGCGGCCGGCGTGCTCGCGATGATGCTGTGGACGCTGCTGGGTGTCGGGTTCGGCGCGCTGGTCGCGAGCGCCGTGCTCGCGATCATCTTGCCGCTGGTCTACAAGTTCGCGGTCGAGTTCATCCTGTCGCTGATCCTGATCGGATCGCCCGTCTCCGGCATCAGCCCGTACCTGCCCGGGACGGCCGGCAACGGCATCGTGGCGAACATGGCGGTGCCGCTGTTCGTCGCCGCGGTGGCCGGGCCCGACGAACCGGACACGCCGCGGGCGGTCTTCGAGTTCCTGCACCTCTTCTTCGGCGGCAGCTACGGCCATCCGTGGTGGGCGAGCCTGCTCACCTTCGTCGGCTACACCGCCGTGTTCATCGCGGGCGGCTGGCTGGCCAGCCGCCGACGCGACATCACCTGACGAGCACGACCTGTGGAAGGGAACCTTTCTGTCACCGCGGCGCCGATGGCAGAAAGGTTCCCTTCCTGTCATCCACCACCGGTCGCCCCGCAGCGGCCCACCGCCCGAACCCGGGTGGCGGTGGGTGGTGCATGGGAACCTTCCTGTCACTCCAGGCGCGGTCCTTGGTCGTCGTGGTGGCAGGAAAGTTCCCATGCTCGCACCGCCTCCGCGGTTTGGCGGGGGTCACAGTGGCCGTCCGGTCGGGCTGCGCAGTCGGTGGGGCGGCCTAACCTGGCGGGGTGAGCGACTCCGGTAATCCCCGCCCGACTTCCGGCGGTTGGATCCGTCGCCTCTTCGCCGCCTGTCGCCGGCACCCCGTGGCCCTGACGTTGGCGATGGGCGCGTCCGTCACGGCGGTCGGGTTGGAGGCGCTGGTTCCGCTGCTGACGAAGCTGGCGGTGGACGATGCCGTCGCGCGCAGCACCGACCGCCTGTGGTGGATCGTGATCGCGCTGCTCGCGCTCGGTGTGTTCCGGTTCGCGTCGGCGTTCGTCCGCCGCTACAGCGCCGGGCGGCTGGCCCTCGACGTGCAGCACGACCTGCGGCGGGCGGTGTTCGCCGCGATGCAGCGGCTGGACGGCGGGAAGCAGGACGCGCTGCGCACCGGCCAGGTGGTGTCGCGCTCCATCAGCGATCTGCAGATGGTGAACTCGCTGCTGTCGATGCTGCCGCTGGCGGCCGGTACGGCGGTGCTCGCGGTGTTCGCGATCATCGCGATGTTGTGGCTGTCGCCGCTGCTCACGGTGGTGTCGCTGATCGTGGCGCCGCTGATCGCGGTGGTTTCGGCGCGCAGCAAGAAGAGCTTGTTCCCCGCGACGTGGTCGGCGCAGCAGCGCGCCGCGGACATCGCGCAGCACGTCGAGGAAACCGTCACCGGTGTCCGTGTCGTGAAGGGCTTCGGCCAGGAGGACCGCGAGGTCGGGCGGCTGGAGGGCCGCGCGCGGCGGCTGTTCGCCGAGCGGCTGCGCGCCGCCAGGATGACTTCGAGGCCGGCGGCGAGCCTGGCCGCGCTGCCCTCCGCCGGGCAGGTCGGGGTGCTCGGCCTCGGCGGCTGGATGGTGCTGCAGGACCAGGTGAGCCTCGGGACGTTCGTCGCCTTCGCCGGGTACGTGGCGATGCTGGCCGGTCCGGCCCGGATGTTGTCGAGCGTGATGATCCAGGCGCAGCTCGCCCGCGCCGGTGTCGAGCGCATCCACGAGCTGGTCGATTCCCAGCCCGAGGTGCAGGAGAAGCCCGAAGCGGCGACCCTGCCCGCCGGGCCGCTGCAGGTCCGGCTCGACGACGTGAGTTTCGGCTACACCCGCGATCAGCCGGTGCTCCGCGACGCGTCGCTGCGTGTCCGCCCCGGCGAGACCGTGGCGCTGGTCGGCCCGGCGGGTTCGGGCAAGTCGACGGTTTCGCTGCTCCTGCCGCGCTTCTACGACGTGCACGCGGGGAACATCCGGATCGGGCCCGCCGAGGACGGCGCCGCGAGCCACGACATCCGCGACCTGCGGCTGGATTCGCTGCGGGCCGCGGTCGGGGTGGTGTTCGAGGAGGCGTTCCTGTTCTCCGACACCATTCGCGGCAACATCGCGTACGGCCGCCCCGACGCTTCGGAAGCCGACGTGATCGCCGCGGCGAAAGCCGCGGAAGCGCACGAGTTCATCACCGCCCTCCCCGACGGCTACGACACGACGGTCGGCGAGCGCGGCCTGACGCTGTCGGGCGGGCAGCGCCAGCGCGTGGCGCTCGCGCGGGCGCTGCTCTCCAACCCGCGGATCCTGGTGCTCGACGACGCGACGTCGGCGGTGGATCCGGCGACGGAAGCAGCCATCCACGACACCCTCCGGTCGGTGACCGCGCAGCGCACCACCCTGCTGATCGCGCACCGCCGGTCGACGCTGGCACTGGCCGACCGGATCGCGGTGCTCGACGAAGGACGCGTCGTCGACGTCGGCACCGAGGACGAGCTGAACCAGCGGTGCGAGTTGTTCCGGTCGCTGCTGGCCGGTCCCGGGGAGTCGATCGACAGCCGCAGCGACGGCCAGGTCGTGGGCGGCCCGGACGGCATCACCTCGGAGCTCTGGCCGCCGGCCGATGACGGCGAACCCGCTGCCAACGACCCCGCGGACATGCCCGGGTCGCGCGGCATGGGCAGCATGACGATGCCGCCGACGCCCGAGCTGGTCGAAGGCATCCGGAAACTCCCGCCCGCGACCGATCAGCCCGATCTGCGCGGCGAAGATCCCACGGCGCCCGACCCCGATTTCAAGCTGTCCCGGCTACTGCGGCCGATCCGCTGGGGCCTGCTGCTGACCGTGCTGCTGGTGGCCGGGGACGCGCTGACGTCGATCGCGTTGCCATCTCTGGTGCGCCACGGCATCGACGGCGGGGTCGGCTCGGGCCACGTCGACGCGCTGTGGGTCGCCACCGGCCTGGGCGTCGTGGTCGTCGTGGGCGGCTGGCTGGTGGTCAGGCTGCAGACCGTCATCACCTCGCGAACCGGCGAAACCCTGCTCTACCTGCTGCGATTGCGCAGCTTCGCGCATCTGCAACGGCTCGGGCTGGACTACTACGAGCGCGAGCTCGCCGGCCGGATCATGACCCGGATGACCACCGACGTCGACGCGCTGTCGACGTTCCTGCAGACCGGGCTGGCGACCTTCGTGGTCAGCGTCCTGACGCTGTTCGGCATCGCGGGCGCGCTGCTGATCACGGATGTTTCGCTGGCGCTCGTGGCGATGGCGGTGCTGCCGGTCCTGCTGGTGGCCACCGTGATCTTCCGCAAGGTCTCGTCGACCGCTTACGCCGAAGCGCGCGAGCGGGTGAGCACGGTCAACGCCGACCTGCAGGAGAACGTCTCCGGGATGCGGGTGGCGCAGGCGCACCGCCGCGAGGGGCACGCCGCGAAGGTGTTCGCGCAGCGCAGCGACGCCTACCGGCGGTCCAGGCTGCGCGCCCAGCGCTACATCGCCACCTACTTCCCGTTCGTCGCGCTGCTGTCGGAGATCGCGCAGGCGGCGGTGCTGGGCGTCGGCGCGGCGCGGGTCGCGTCGGGCGACCTGACCGCCGGCGTGCTGGTCGCGTTCCTGCTCTACCTCGGCCTGTTCTTCTCGCCCGTGCAGCAGTTGTCCGGGGTTTTCGACGGCTACCAGCAGGCCAAGGTGGGTTTGCGGCGGATCGGGGACCTGCTGCGGACTCCGACGTCGGTGCCCGCCGCCGCCGATCCCGCCCCGATCCCGGAGCGGTTCGAAGGCGGCGTCGAGCTGCGGTCGGTGTCGTTCCGCTACCCGGGCACGGAGCAGTTCGCGCTGCGCGACATCGCGCTGCGGGTGCGGCCCGGCGAGACCGTGGCGCTGGTCGGCGCGACCGGCGCCGGGAAGTCGACGCTGATCAAGTTGATCGCGCGGTTCTACGACGCCACCGACGGCGCCGTGCTGGTCGACGGGCAGGACATCCGCCGCTACGACCTCGCGGCGTTCCACCGGCGGCTCGCCGTCGTCCCGCAGGAAGGCCACCTGTTCACCGGGGACATCGCCAGCAACATCGCCTACGCGCGGCCGGACGCCGATCCGATCGAGGTCGAGGCCGCTGCCCGGGCGGTCGGGGCGCTGCCGGGAATCGCGATGCTGCCGCACGGCTTCCGGCAGCAGGTGGGAGAGCGCGGGCGGGGCCTTTCGGCGGGCCAGCGGCAGCTGGTCGCGCTGGCGCGCGCCGAGCTGGTCGACCCCGACGTGCTGCTGCTCGACGAGGCGACCGCCGCGCTCGATCCGGCGACGGAATCGATGGTGGTCGCGGCCAGCGACCGGGTGGCGGCCCAGCGCACCACGTTCATCGTCGCGCACCGGCTGGCCACGGCCGCCCGCGCCGATCGCATCGTGGTCGTCGACGGCGGCCGGATCGTCGAGCAAGGCGGCCACGCCGAACTGCTCGCGGACGACGGCCACTACGCGCGGCTGTGGCGGGCAGCAGATGGCGCGCCGAGCGAGCGGGCCCCGGACATCGACGCGACCAACATCGCCTGACCCGATGTGAGCAAGGGAACCTTCCTGTCACCGCCGAGCCCTGCGATGTGAGCAGGGGAACCTTCCTGTCACCGCCGAGCCCTGCGATGTGAGGAAGGGAACCTTCCTGTCACCACCGGTCAGGCGCCCTGGCCGGGAGGCGATGTGAGGAAGGGAACCTTTCTGTCACCGAACCGCAACGGACCCCACCCGCGTGCACAGAAAGGAACGTTTCGGACACGCTCCGCAACCTGGATCGCCGGCCGTCACACCGGCTCGGGACCAGTGGGGCCGGAGTGCCGTCGAGGTCCGAACTCCGGGAAAGCCCGCCCGCGGAACAGGAACACAGTGTGTCGGTGAAACGTCATACTGGTGTCGGACGACAACCCAGATGGAGTAGTACCGAGCAACGCCGACCTCGAGTGGTGCATGGGAAGTGCGGTCGATGATCGTCAGTCCGAGCCGGATGGGGCCCGTTCCCCGCGAGCTGGGCTTTCCTGATCGATTTTGTGACCGACCTCGTCGACCGAACGGCCGTCCTGTGTGTCAACCGCGCGAATCGGACCGCTAGCCTGGTACCTGAGTGTGTCTGTAAATCACGAGCATATGGATCGAGGCGAACGCCAGCCGTGTCCAGCAGCCCTGCGTCACAGTTCGGCCCCAACGAGTGGTTGATCGAGGAGATGTACGAGCAGTTCCTCCAAGATCCCACTTCCGTAGACTCGGCGTGGCACGAATTCTTCGCCGACTACAAGCCGGGCCAGGCAGCCACCGAGAACACCGCTGCTGCCGCCGCTGCAGCGGCCCCGACGACCACGGCCACCGCGACGCGCCCCAGTGAGACCAATGGTCAGGTCCCGCCGGCCGCCGCTGCGACCGCGCCCCCGGCGAGTAAGCCCGCCGCCGCGCCGAAGCCGTCTCCGCAGCAGGCCGCCAAGGCCGCTCCGGTGAAGGAGCCCCAGGCCGGTGGCGACGTCAAGACGCTGCGCGGGGCCGCGGCTGCGATCGCCAAGAACATGGATCAGTCGCTGACCGTGCCGACCGCGACGAGCGTGCGCGCGGTGCCGGCCAAGCTGCTGTTCGACAACCGCATCGTCATCAACAACCACCTGAAGCGGAACAAGGGCGGCAAGGTCTCCTTCACGCACCTGATCGGCTACGCGCTGGTCCGGGCGGTCCGGGACTACCCGAACATGAACCGCCACTACGGCGAGGACGCCAAGGGCAAGCCCGCGGCCATCACGCCGGAGCACATCAACCTGGGCCTGGCCATCGACCTGCCGGGCAAGGACGGGTCGCGCAACCTCGTGGTCGCCTCCATCAAGGGCTGCGAGGACATGACGTTCCAGCAGTTCTGGCAGGCCTACGAGGACATCATCCGCAAGGCCCGCAACAACGCGCTGACCGCCGACGACTTCGCCGGCACCACGATCTCGCTGACCAACCCCGGCCCGTCCGGCACCAACCACTCGGTGCCGCGGCTGACCAAGGGCCAGAGCGCGATCATCGGCGTCGGCGCGATGGACTACCCGGCGGAGTTCCAGGGCGCCAGCGAGAAGACGCTGGTCGACATGGGCATCAGCAAGATCGTGACGCTGACGTCCACCTACGACCACCGGGTCATCCAGGGCGCCGAGTCCGGTGACTTCCTGCGCAAGATGCACCAGCTGCTGCTGGGCGAGGACGGGTTCTTCGACGACATCTTCGCGTCGCTGCGAATCCCGTACGAGCCGGTGCGCTGGACGCACGACATCCCCGAGGGCGCGGTGGACAAGACCGCCCGCGTGCTCGAGCTGATCGACGCCTACCGCACCCGCGGCCACCTGATGGCCGACATCGACCCGCTGAACTACCGGCAGCGGCGGCACGAGGACCTCGACGTCCTGTCGCACAGCCTCACCCTGTGGGACCTGGACCGGGAGTTCGCCGTCGGCGGTTTCGCCGGCAAGGAGCACATGAAGCTCCGCGACGTGCTGGGCGTGCTGCGCGACTCCTACTGCCGGACGGTCGGCGTCGAGTACATGCACATCCTCGAACCCGACGAGCGCGAATGGCTGCAGCAGCGGGTCGAGAAGCCGCACACCAAGCCGGAGCCGTCGGAGCAGAAGTACATCCTGTCGAAGCTCAACGCGGCCGAGGCGTTCGAGACGTTCCTGCAGACCAAGTACGTCGGGCAGAAGCGGTTCTCGCTGGAGGGCGCCGAGACCGTGGTGCCGCTGCTGGACGCGGTGCTGGACACGTCGGCGGCGCACGAGCTCGACGAGGTTGTCGTCGGCATGCCGCACCGCGGCCGCCTCAACGTGCTGGCCAACATCGTCGGCAAGCCGATCTCGCAGATCTTCCGGGAGTTCGAGGGCAACCTGGACCCGGGCCAGGCGCACGGTTCCGGCGACGTCAAGTACCACCTCGGTGCCGAGGGCAAGTACTTCCGGATGTTCGGTGACGGCGAGACCAAGGTGTCGCTGACGTCGAACCCGTCGCACCTGGAAGCCGTCGACCCGGTGCTCGAGGGCATCGTCCGCGCCAAGCAGGACATCCTGGACAAGGGCCAGGAGGGCTTCACGGTTCTGCCGGTGCTGCTGCACGGCGACGCCGCGTTCGCCGGTCAGGGCGTGGTCGCCGAGACGTTGAACCTGTCGCTGCTGCGCGGCTACCGCACCGGCGGCACGGTGCACGTGATCGTCAACAACCAGGTCGGTTACACCACCGCGCCGGAGCACTCGCGCTCCAGCAAGTACTGCACCGACGTGGCGAAGATGATCGGTGCCCCGGTGTTCCACGTCAACGGCGACGACCCCGAGGCCTGCGTCTGGGTCGCGAAGCTGGCCGTGGCGTACCGCCAGGCATTCGGCAAGGACGTCGTGATCGACATGGTGTGCTACCGCCGCCGCGGGCACAACGAGGGCGACGACCCGTCGATGACGCAGCCGAAGATGTACGACGCGATCGACAAGATGCGCAGCGTCCGCAAGGTCTACACCGAGGCTCTGATCGGCCGCGGCGACATCACCGTCGAAGAGGCGGAGAAGGCGCTGAAGGACTACGCGGCCCAGCTGGAGCACGTGTTCAACGAGGTCCGCGAGCTGGAGAAGCACCCGCCGTCGCCGAGCCCGTCGGTGGAGTCGGAGCAGCAGGTGCCGCGCGGGCTGACGACCGCGATCTCGCGGGAGTCCCTGGAGCACATCGCCGAGTCGCAGATCAACCTGCCGGAGGGCTTCACCCCGCACCCGCGCGTCAAGCCGGTGCTCGAGCGGCGCGCCAAGATGGGTCGCGAGGGCGGCATCGACTGGGCGTTCGGCGAGCTGCTGGCGTTCGGTTCGCTGGTCATGGAGGGCCGCCAGGTCCGCCTGACCGGTCAGGACAGCCGGCGCGGCACGTTCGGCCAGCGGCACTCGGTGCTCATCGACCGCAAGAGCGACTCCGAGTACACGCCGCTGCAGAACCTGTCGGACGACCAGGCGAAGTTCCTGGTCTACGACTCGGCGCTGTCGGAGTTCGCGGCGGTGGGCTTCGAGTACGGCTACTCGGTCGGCAACCCCGACTCGCTGGTGCTGTGGGAAGCGCAGTTCGGTGACTTCTTCAACGGCGCCCAGTCGATCATCGACGAGTTCATCTCGTCCGGTGAAGCGAAGTGGGGTCAGCGGTCCGACGTGGTCATGCTGCTGCCGCACGGCCACGAAGGCCAGGGCCCGGACCACACCTCCGGTCGCATCGAGCGGTGGCTGCAGCTGTGCGCCGAGGGTTCGATGACCGTCGCGATGCCGTCGACGCCGGCGAACTACTTCCACCTGCTGCGGCGGCACGCGCTGGACAACATCCACCGCCCGCTGGTGGTGTTCACGCCGAAGTCGATGCTGCGGTTGAAGGCCGCGACCAGCCCGGTCGAGGACTTCACCAACGGCAGCAAGTTCACCTCGGTGATCGACGACCCGGCGCAGCCGGATCCGGCTGGCGTGCGCAACGTGGTGCTGTGCACCGGCAAGCTCTACTACGAGCTGGCCGCGCACCGCGAAAAGCAGGGCATCACCGACACCGCGATCGTCCGGCTGGAGCAGCTCTACCCGCTGCCGCACCGCAAGCTGGGCGCGCTGTTCGAGCGGTACCCGAACGCCACCTCCATCCGGTGGACGCAGGAGGAGCCGGCCAACCAGGGTGCGTGGCCGTTCCTCGGCCTGGCCCTGCCGGAGCTGTTCCCGCAGCTGGTCGGCAAGCTGCAGCGGGTCTCGCGTCGTCCGATGGCCGCCCCGGCCACCGGTATGGCCAAGGTCCACGAGGTCGAGCAGGCCGAGGTCGTGCGGAACGCCTTCGCCTGATCACGGCTGAAGCGGGCCGCCGGTTCCTTCCCGGAACCGGCGGCCCGTTTTTGCGGCTACGAGCGGAAACTGACGCGCTTTCCACTCCTCCGGCAGCTGGTGGTCGGCGCTCTCCGAGAGACCGAAACGGCCTGACCCCGCACCACGAGCCCGGGCGATGCGGGGTGGGTGACAGGAAGGTTCCCTTCCTCCACGGCCCCGGCTCGATGCGGGTGGCCGCGTCGGATTAGAGTCCTGCTCCGGTCTTGTGGCGTTCAGCCCTGGAACTTCGAGAGCATCGGTACCTTCCTGCCATTCGGGGCGGTTCTCGCTGCCACCGGAATTGCGTTTCGTACTCTGCTGTTCTGCCAACCCCGATCGCACCGGTCACGGACGGAAACAACTAGGAGGACACGGTGTACTTCACCGACCGCGGCATTGAGGAACTCGAAGATCGTCGCGGTGACGACGAGGTCACGCTGGCCTGGGTCGCCGACAGAATGCGGGCGTTCGTCGACCTCAACCCCGACTTCGAGGACGCCACCGAACGCCTCGCCACGTTCCTCGCCCGCGACGACGCCGACGACGAGTAACAACCGCTCCGAGGCACGACAGCGCCGGGGCGACCGGTCGGTGACAGAAAGGTTCCCATCCTCTCGCCCCAGGCCACTCCAACGGCAAGCGCCGGCCTACCGGCGACAGGAAAGTTCCCATGCTGTCACCGCCGACGGGCCGGTCGAAGACCGAAAGGTTCCCTTCCTGCCACCCCGGTTCGCCGCACGTCCCGCGCGTTGGTGACAGGAAGGTTCCCTTGCTCTCCCGGATCAGGCCCGGTAGCGGGTCAGGCTGCGGTGCAGTCGGTAGAGATTCCTGTCGGCCACGGCCTCCGAGTGATGGGTGCTGCTGGCGGCTGCGGCTTCGTCAGCCCATTCCTCGTAGATCAGCACTCGGGTGCCGTCGACGTTGATGTGGAAGTGCGCGGCGATAAGCCCCGGCGGCAGCTCGGGCGTGATCTGGCTGCGCGCATCGTCGGCCAGCTGCCGCGCCTGCTCGATGTTATCGGTGTCGTAGGTGAAAACCGCGACCAGATCGCCGTGTCGAGCATCTGGTGCGATGACGCTGCCGTGCAGGCGGTATCTGACAAGCCCCGGGCGTTCGATGCCAGGCACGGCCTCGTCGATGCCGCGTACCAGGGTCGGCCGGTAGGTCCGGACGAATTCGCGGTGAGCGTCGTCGTCGGTCCACTGCGCGTAGTTCAGCACCGTGGTGCCGTCGTCGCTCACGAAGCAGTTCAACGACAGGAATGCCGACGGCCACGGTGCGACGCGCCACTCCGCGATCGTCGAGTCCACAGCGTCGCGCTGTCGCTGCGGGGTGCCCACGAGCCACGGGCTGACCAGGATCGTGCCGACGTCGGATCGGGTGATGTCGGGCAGGTCGCTGTGGCCGGTCGTCATCGGGCCTCCTTGTGAGCATCGGCTACGACCCGATCCTCGAACCTCTACCTAGGTAGAAGTCAAGCCACCACCGCCGCGATCCGGCCGGCCGCCGCGCGTGACAGGAAAGTTCCCTTGCTCGCATCCCCGCTCGGCGGCACCTGGAATGACAGGAAGGTTCCCTTCCGCACCTCGCGGCGGCTGGCGCTGGCTTCGTCGTGACAGGAAGGTTCCCTTGCTCGCACCCGGGGTTCGGCGAGGCGTTCTCGGCGCCGGCGTGGGCGGCTCCCCTGGCCGGGTGGCCGGGGCCGTGGGGTGATCCACCACGGAGTGATGTGCCCGGCGCTCGGGGCCGATGTGTGATCGCCTCGGCGCGGGCAATGCCAACGCACTACGGAGGAATCGATGCGACGTCTGCTTGCCGCCACCCTGCTCACCGGTCTCGCCGTGCTGGGCGCCGCCGGAACGGCCGCTGCCGCCGACGGTCCCCAATCGTCGCCAGTGGACCCGCTCCTCGCCGCGATCGTCAGTAGCCCGCAGGGGCTGAACCAGCAAAGCCAGGTGAGCCACAACGAACAGCACAAGCACCACCAGGTGCAGCAGCACCACGTGCAGACCTCTTCCCCGCACGGGCAGCAGGGCTTCGTCCAGACGCACGAGCAGTCGTCGATCAGTTGACCAGCCGGCAACGTCGCGCCCCATTCGTCGAAGGCGGGTGGGGCGCGGTGCGCTGTGCAGCGCCGCTAACCAGCCAGTGCAGAAAGTCGCGATGGACCTGCCCCGCGGCACCGCGCCAAACTCCACTGCGACAAGCATCGAGAGCGGAGGAACCTTGCGCGCTCTGGTGAAGACCTCACCCGCGCCCGGCCTGGAACTGGCCGAGCTCCCCGACCCGACCCCCGGCCCGGACGAAGTCGTGGTGCGGGTGATGCGCACCGGGATCTGCGGTACGGACCTGCACATCGCGTCGTGGGACGAGTGGGCTGCCCGCACCGTGCCGACGCCGCTGGTGGTCGGCCACGAGTTCGCCGGGGAGGTGGTGGCCACCGGCGCCGCGGTCACGCGGGCAGCGGTCGGCGACTTCGTCAGCGGCGAGGGACATCTGGTGTGCGGCCGCTGCCGCAACTGCCTCGCCGGCCGCCGCCACCTGTGCGCTCACACGCAGGGTCTCGGGGTGCACCGCAACGGCGCGTTCGCCGAGTTCGCGGTGCTGCCGGAGCAGAACGTCTGGGTGCATCGTGGCGAGGTCGATCCGGATGTGGCGGCGATCTTCGACCCGTTCGGCAACGCGGTGCACACCGCGCTCAGCTTCCCGGTCATCGGCGAGGACGTGTTGATCACCGGCGCCGGGCCGATCGGGCTGATGGCCGCGGGCGTGGCCAAGCACGCCGGTGCGCGGCACGTGGTGATCACCGATGTCAGCGAGCACCGGTTGGAGTTGGCCCGGCGGGTCGGGGTGGATCTGGCCGTGGACGTTTCGCAGACCAAGATCGCCGACGCGCAGCAGCAACTGGGCATGAGCGAAGGCTTCGACGTCGCGATGGAGGTCTCCGGGAAGCCCGAGGCGCTGCGGGAGACCGTGGCGAACATGGCGCACGGCGGCCGGATCGCGATGCTGGGCCTGCCCGCCGAGGACTTCGCGCTCGACTGGAGCGCCGTGGTGTTCAAGATGCTCACCGTCAAGGGCATCTACGGCCGCGAGATGTTCGAGACCTGGTATTCGATGTCGGTGCTGCTGGAATCCGGCCTGGACCTGAGTCCGGTGATCACGCACCGATTCCCGTACACGCAGCACGCCGAGGCCTTCGAGACGGCCCGCAGCGGCCGCTGCGGCAAGGTCATCCTCGACTGGACAACGAAGGGGTCCGCCTGATGTACACGATCGCTGACGACGTCCGCGCCGAGCTGGACGAGATCCGCGCCGCCGGGCTGTACAAGGACGAGCGGGTGCTGGACTCGCCGCAGAGCGCGCGGGTGGGCGTCGGCGGCGCCGAGTTGCTGAACTTCTGCGCGAACAACTACCTGGGGCTGGCCGACCATCCCGCGCTGCTCGCCGCCGCCGAGGCGGCGCTGGCGAAGTGGGGCTTCGGGATGGCGTCGGTGCGGTTCATCTGCGGCACGCAGGCCCCGCACAAGGAGTTGGAGCGGCGGCTTTCGGAGTTCCTGGGCACCGATGACACGATCCTGTACAGCTCGTGCTTCGACGCCAACGGCGGGGTTTTCGAGACGCTGCTCGACGACCGGGACGCAGTGATCTCCGACGAGCTCAACCACGCGAGCATCATCGACGGCATCCGGTTGTCCAAGGCCCGCCGCGGCCGGTACCGGAATCGCGACATGGCCGATCTCGAGCGGCTGCTCAAGGAGAACTCCGACGCGCGGCGCAAGCTCGTCGTCACCGATGGCGTGTTCTCGATGGACGGCTATCTGGCGCCGCTGGACGAGATCTGCGCGCTCGCCGAGAAGTACGAGGCGATGGTGATGGTCGACGACTCGCACGCGGTCGGGTTCACGGGCCCGACGGGTGCGGGCACTCCGGACCTGTTCGGCGTCGCCGACCGGGTCGACGTCGTCACCGGCACGCTCGGCAAGGCGCTCGGCGGCGCCAGCGGCGGCTACGTGTCCGGGCGGGCCGAAATCGTCGAGCTGCTGCGGCAGCGTTCCCGGCCGTACCTGTTCTCGAACTCCCTCGCGCCGTCGATCGTTGCCGCTTCGCTGGCCGCGCTGGATCTGGTCGCCGCGCAGCCGGAGTTGCGGGAGCGGCTGCGGGACAACAGCTCGCTGTTCCGCCGCCGGATGGCCGAGGAGGGCTTCGACCTGCTGCCCGGCGAGCACCCGATCATCCCGGTGATGATCGGCGACGCGGCCGAGGCGGCGCGGATGGCGGATCTGCTGCTGGAGGAGGGCATCTACGTCATCGGCTTCTCCTACCCCGTGGTGCCCAAGGGCAAGGCCCGCATCCGCACCCAGATGTCGGCCGCGCACCGCGCCGAGGACGTGGAACGGGCGGTTTCGGCGTTCGTGGCGGCCCGGGATCGGATGGGTACCATCTCCAGGTGATAGACCCCCGGCGGTTGCAGGTGCTTCGCGCGCTCGCCGACCACGGCACCGTGCGCGCGGCGGCGGAGAAGCTCTACCTGACGCCGTCGGCGGTGTCGCAGCAGCTCACCGCGTTGGAGAACGAGGTCGGGCAGCCGCTGCTGGTCCGGCAGGGCCGCCGGGTGCGGCTGACCGCGGCCGGTGAGCTGCTGGTCGAGCACGCCAAGGCGGTGCTGGCCGAGCTGGAGCGTGCGGAGGCGAGCTTGGCGGCGTGCGCGGCGGGCACCGTCGGCACAGTCGAGGTGGCGTCGTTCGCTTCGGCGATCACGCAGGTCGTGGCGCCGTCGATCGTCGCGTTGCGGCAGCAGGCGCCGGACGTGCGGGTGCTGGTGCGCGATGCCGAGGCGCACAACAGCCTGATGATGCTGCTGGCCGGGGAGATCGACATCGCGATCTCGATGGAGTACACCTCGACGCTGCAGGCGGATGCCCGCCGGGTGAGCCGGTTCCCGCTGTACGCCGAGCCGTTCGACGTGGTGCTACCGCCGAACCACCCGCTCGGTTCTGCCGGGGAGGTCGCGCTCGACGAGCTGCGCGACGACGACTGGATCGCGCCGCTGCCGGGCAACCCGTGCCGCGCGGTGGCCCAGGTGTGCTGCGAGAACGCCGGGTTCGTCCCGAACATCACGCACACGTCGGATGACTTCCACGCGGTGGTGGCGCTGGTCGCGGCGGGCACCGGTGTCGCGTTGGTGCCCCGCACGGCCATCGTGGCCGGCCAAGACGTGGTCGCGCTGCCGGTCGCTGGCAAGCCGCCGACCCGCCGGGTCTTCGCCGCCGTCCAGTGTGGACGGGAGGAGCACCCGCTGGTCCGCGTCGTGCTGGACGCGCTGCTGGCGAGCAAGGACCGCGGATCTACTCGCCCCTCATGATGAGGCGGTCGATCCGGGCGATGGTGCCGGCCGAACCCGTGTGGTGATGTCCGGTCTGGCCGAGCTCTTCGGCAACGGCGACATGGCCGGCGGTGTCGTCGATGAACAGGGCGTCGCGCGGATCGGCGTTTCCCGGGCGCCTTCCAAGCGGTGCCGGATGGGAGCAAGGGAACCTTCCTGTCACATCGCCCGCCGAACCTGCAGCATGGGAACCTTCCTGTCACCGGCCGGGCCGATGGCGGCGTTCGGCCGGCGACAGGGGTTCAGGGCAGCAGGAGGGTTCGGCCCGGTGTGGTGCGCGCTGCGATCGCCGTGTGCGCGTCGGCGGCTCGTTCCAGCGGGAAGGTCTGGCCGATGGTCGGTTTGATGCGACCTGCCGCTGCCTCCGCCAGGGCACGTCCGGTCACCGGTTTCTTCTCCTCCGGCGTGGGTTGCACGTCGAGTAGGCCGACCACGGTCACGTTGCGCAGCTGCGCCTCCGCCGGGTGGATCTCGGCGAAACCGCCGCTGGCCGCGCCGTACGTGTAAACGCGGGCACCGGCGTTGGCCACCTCGAACGCCGCGCGGCCGAGTCGACCACCGACACCGTCGAAGACGACGTCGACGCCGCCTGTCAGCTTTCGCACCTGCTCGGCCCAGTCCGGTGTCGCGTAGTCGACCGGCTCGCCGCCCAACTCGCGAACCAGGTTCAGCTTCGTCTCACCACGCGCCGCGCCGACGACCTGAGCACCGGCGGCACGCGCCAGCTGCACGAGCACCGACGCCGCACCCCCGGCGGCCCCGGTGACAAGCACCCGTTCGCCGGGCTCGATCCGCGCATGCTCGGCGAGGAACATCGCCGTGGTTCCGTCGTGCAGCAGTGCAACCGCTTCTCGCGGATCCAGCCCGTCCGGTACCGGGAGCAGCTCGGTTTCGTCGACGACGGCCAGTTCCGCGTAGGTGCCGCCGTTCGCAGTGCTGGCGACCACCTCCCGCCACAGCCAGCTGGGGTCGACACCGTCGCCGGCGGAAACCACCACTCCTGCGACGCCGTTCCCGGGCACGTACGGCGGATTCGTGGCGAAGTACTCCTGGCCCCAGCCCTCGCGCAACTGGGTGTCCAGGAACAGAACGTCCACTGCGGAAGCACGCACCGCCACCTGCCCCGCACCCGGCACTGGATCGGCGGCCTCCACCACGGTCAGCACTTCCGGGCCACCGAATTCGGTCACCTGCACCACTCGCACGTCGATCAGCCTCCTCGTTCGACGACTGCGAACAGCCTCGAACCTCGACCATGCTGGAAGTCAACCCCGCCGATCCGGCCCGTGCGGCTGACAGGAAGGTTCCCTTGCTCGCAGCGGCACGCAGCACGAGTGGGCCGACGACCGGATCGGCTGCAGGAGGATGTTTCGCCTGCTCAATGCCCGTGAGTGGTTTTCGACGTTATAGAGGCTGTTTTGGATGTGGTGACGTGCGAATGTGGCAACGCGGGCGTTTTGTACTTGAAGCGGCGCAGCCGCTTAGCCCACCCACGCAACCGGCACCGCCGCGGGTTCTCAGAGGCCTTCTCGCGAGGACAGCCCCGACGTAGTGAATTGGTCATTCATGATGTCGGGGATCCCACAGCGAGAAGACCGCGGTGACTCCCGCAGGGGGGCCGCCACCCGCACCGCCACGCAGAACGAGTTTGGAAACAGCCTCTATAGCGACCAAAAGTACTCACGGGTCCTGAGCAGGCGAAACCGCGGCCTCACCGGCGTTGGGTGTCAGCGGACCCTGGCACCGCGGCGCCAGACGGCGTGAGTGAGGGGAACGCCGGGGCGGTAGGCGAGCCATGTCGTGCTCGGCGCGTCGAGGATGTGGACGTCCGCTCGCGCGCCGGGCCGGAGCACGCCGACCGCGCCGTCACCGGACTCCCGGCGCAGCGCCCGCGCACCGCCCAATGTCGCCGCTCGCACCGCCTCTTCGATGCTCATCCGCATCTGCAGCACGGCCGTCGCCACGCAGAACGCCATCGACGACGTGTAGGAAGAACCGGGATTGCAGTTGGATGCCAAGGCGACCGTGGCACCGGCTTCGATGAGTGCCCGGGCATCCGGCAGCGGCTGCCGCGTGGACAGATCGCACGCGGGCAGCAACGTCGCCACGGTGTCCGAACCCGCCAACGCGTCCACATCGGACTCGGTGAGGTAGGTGCAGTGGTCCACACTCGCGGCGCCGAGTTCGACGGCCAGCTGCACGCCGGGCCCGGGCCCGAGCTGGTTGCCGTGCACGCGCAGCCCCAGTCCGCGTTCCTTCGCCGCCACCAGGATTCGCCTGGACTGGTCGACGTCGAATGCGCCCTGCTCGCAGAACACGTCGCACCAGCCCACGTGCGGGGCCACGGCGTCGAGCATCTCCCCGCGCACCAGGTCCGCGTAGGTGTCCGCGTCCTCGCCCGGCGGCACGAGATGCGCACCGAGGAACGTCACCTCGTCGGCTTCGGCGGCGATCTTCGCGGCCCGCAGCTCTTCGGCGACCGTCAGCCCGTAGCCGGTCTTGGTCTCCATGCACGTCGTGCCCTGCGCGGCGGCTTCGGCGATGTGCTTGCGCAGGTTGGCGGCCAGCTCCTCGTCGGTGGCGGCCCGCGTCGCTTCCACCGTGACGGCGATCCCGCCCGCCTGGTAGGACTGCCCGGCCATCCGCGCGGCGAATTCCGCAGTGCGGTCCCCGGCGAACACCAGGTGCGTGTGGCTGTCGACCCAGCCCGGCAGGACCGCTCGCCCGGCCGCGTCGAACCGCTCGTCCGCATCCGGGGCGCTGGCGGCGGGGCCGGCCCAGACGACCCGGTCGCCGTCGATGACCAGCGCGGCATCGGTGAGCGTGCCGAGCTCGTCGTCGTTCGTCGTCAGCTCGCCGATTCCAGTAATAACAGTGCTTGTCATCGTTGTTCGTTCCTTGCTCGTCGTATCGTCAAGTGCTCGTGAGTGAACATTCCGGTAAGAACCGGAACAATCGCTCACGAGCGCAGCGCGGCGATCGCGTCGCCGAGCTCGCCCGCCGCATCGATCGCTTGGTGCCTGCCGTCCTGCACGATCCGGCGCCCGTCGGCGATCACCACCCGCACGTCGTCGGCTCGCGCGACCGCCGGGATCGCCTCGGGCGCGACGCCGGCCAGCCGGGTCGAGCCGAGATCCACCGCCACGAAGTCGGCGCGGGCACCGGTTTCGAGCCGGCCCGCGTCGGCCCAGCCCAGGGACCGGTGCGCGGCCTCGGTGGCCATCGCCAGCAGCTCGCCGGCCGCGAAGTGCCCGCGGGTCTCGGTGTCGAGCCGCAGGTAGGACTCGACGGCCTGCACCTCCGCGAACGGGTCGATCACCGAATGCCCGTCGCTGCCTACGGAAAGCGGGCTTCCCGCGACGCCCAACGCCGCCGCCGGGCCGATCCCGTCGGCCAGGTCGGCTTCGGTCGTCGGGCACAGGCACACTCCGGTCGCGCTACCGCCCAGCAGCGCCACGTCGGACGCGGCCAGGTGCGTCGCATGCACCGCCGTCACGCCGGGGCCTAGCGCGCCGCGCGAATCCAGCAGTTGGGTCGGCGTGCAGCCGTGCGCCGCCAGGCATGCCTCGTTCTCGGCGCGTTGCTCGGACAGGTGCACGTGCAGCGGCGCATCGTTCTCGCGCGCCCAGCCGGCCACTTCCGGGATCTCTTCGGCGGGCACCGCGCGAACCGAATGCAGTGCCGCGCCGAGGCGAACCTGATCACCGTCCACAGTGCACCGATCGATCCGGTCGATCCAGCTCGCCGCGGAACCGTCCGAGAAGCGCAGCTGCACGCCGTCCAGCGACCGGCCGAAACCGCCTGCGAGGTAACAGGTGTCCAGCAGGGTGAGCCTGATTCCCGCATCCCGCGCGGCTTGCGCGAGGGCCTGGCCCATCGCGTTCGGGTCGTCGTAGCGGGTGCCGTTCGCGGCGTGGTGCAGGTAGTGGAACTCGCCGACGCAGGTGATCCCGGTCAGCGCCATCTCGGCGTAGACGCCGCGGGCGAGCCGGTAGTAGCTGTCCGGATCCAACTGCTCGGCGACCCGGTACATCTGTTCGCGCCAGGTCCAGAAGGTTCCGCGCGCACCGTCGTGCCAGCCGCGAAGCGCGCGGTGGAACGCGTGCGAGTGCGCGTTGGCGATGCCTGGCAGCGTCATGCCCGGCAGCCGTTCGGCCTGCTCCGGCGGGTTCTGCGCGGAGCCGACGCCGGTGATGCGGCCGGCGTCGACTTCGAAGAGCACGCCCCGCTCGGGTCCGCTCGGCAGCCAGGCCCATTCGCACCAGTACGTGGTCAACCGCCTCACCCGGCCAGGTCTTCCAGGACCCGTGCGAGCGCGTGCGCGCCGGAATCGCAGTCGCCAGGCTCGGCGTGTTCCTCCGGGGCGTGGCTGATGCCGGTCGGGTTGCGCACGAAGAGCATCGCCGTCGGCACCTCGGCGGCGAGGATTCCCGCGTCGTGCCCGGCTCCGGTCGGCAGCGCCGGAGCGTCGCCGAGCAGGCCGCTGAGCCGGTCGCGGAACGCGGCGTCGAAATGCACGGTGTCGCCGTAGGACTCCTCGGTCACCTCGACCTGACAGCCCTCGGAGGCGGCGAACTCCGCAGCGGCTCCGGACAGGTCCTCGACCATGGACCTCGTCGACCGGTCGTCCGGCGACCGCGCGTCCAACCAAGTGTCCACAGTGGACGCGATGACGTTGGTGCCGCCGGGATTCGGGACCAGCCTGCCCACCGTCGCCCGGCCGCCGTCGACGCCCGCCGCGATCCGGCGGGCTTCGAGGACGAGCCGCGACGCGGGCAGCATCGGGTCGTGGCGGTCGGCGATCAGCGTCGCGCCGGCGTGGTTTCCCTGGCCGCTGAACCGGAATCGCCACCTGCCGTGCGCCAGGATCGACGACGCGACCGCCACCGGGCGATCCAGGTCGATCAGCCCGCGGCCCTGTTCCACGTGCAGCTCGACGAACTGCCCGATGCGCCGCAATGCCGCCTCGTCCCGCCCCAGCCGGGCCGGGTCCGCGCCGAAGGAACGCATGGCCTCGGCGAACGTCACGCCGCTCGGATCGCGGAGCGCGCGGGCCCGGTCCGCGTCGATGGTTCCGGCGAGCAGCCTGGATCCCAGGCACGGCACGCCGAACCGGCCGCCCTCCTCCTCGGCGAAGACCACCACCGCGAGCGGCTTCCGGGGCGTGAAACCCTTGGCCCGCAACAGATCCACCGCGCTCAACGAGCTGACCACGCCGAGCGGGCCGTCGAACGCGCCGCCGCCGGGCACCGAGTCCAGGTGGCTGCCGGTCACCACCGCGTCATCGCCCGGTTCGCCCCACCACGCCCAGATGTTCGCGTTCTGGTCGGTGGTGACGCGCAGGTCGCGAGCCTCGGCCTGCTCGACGAACCACTCGCGCAACTCCCGCTCGGCGTCGTCGAAGACGTGCCGGGAGTACCCGCCCCGGCGCCGGTCCGCGCCGACATCGGCGATGGCCGCCATCAACTCGTTCGGTCCCGCCACATCCGCTCCTCAATGCCTGTCCGTGACCGCCGCCTCGGGTGGCGCGCAATTTCGCGAGAAATTGCGCTCTACCCGGGTGATTGCCGATTTCGCGCGAAATCGCGCCGCCGTTCAGCCGACCAGGGGCGTTCGGATGCCGCGCTCGGCGGCGACCTGCTCCGCCCGGTCGTAGCCCGCGTCGACGTGCCGGATCACGCCCATGCCCGGGTCGTTGGTCAGCACCCGCGCCAGCTTCTGCGCCGCGAGTTCCGTGCCGTCGGCGACCGTGACCTGGCCCGCGTGCAGCGACCGCCCCATGCCGACCCCACCGCCGTGGTGCAGCGACACCCACGTCGCGCCGGAGGCCGTGTTGACCAGTGCGTTCAGCAGCGGCCAGTCCGCGACCGCGTCCGAGGTGTCGGCCATCGCCTCGGTCTCCCGGTACGGCGAGGCCACCGACCCGCAGTCCAGGTGGTCGCGGCCGAGCACCAGCGGCGCCTTGAGCTCGCCGGAGGCCACCATCTCGTTGAACCGCAGGCCCGCCTCGGCGCGCTCGCCGTAGCCGAGCCAGCAGATCCGCGCGGGCAGGCCCTGGAAGGACACCCGCTCGCCGGCCAGCCGGATCCACCGCGCCAGGTGCTCGTCTTCGCCGAACAGGTCGAGGATCGCCCGGTCGGTCTTGGCGATGTCGGCCGGGTCGCCGGACAGCGCCGCCCACCGGAACGGGCCCTTGCCCTCGCAGAACAGCGGCCGGATGTAGGCGGGCACGAAACCCGGGTAGGCGAATGCCCGCTCGTAGCCGCCGAGCTGGGCCTCGCCGCGCAGCGAGTTGCCGTAGTCGAAGACCTCCGCCCCGCCGTCGAGGAACCCGACCATCGCCTCCACGTGCTTGGCCATCGAGTCGCGCGCCCGCTCGGTGAACTCGTCGGGCTTCTTCGCCGCGTAGTCGGCCCAGTCGTCCAGGTCGACGCCCAGCGGCAGGTAGGACAGCGGGTCGTGCGCGGAGGTCTGGTCCGTCACGATGTCCGCGGGCACGCCGCGCCGCAGCATTTCGGGCAGCAGCTCGGCGGCGTTGCCGATCACCGCGACCGAGTACGCGCGCCGCGCGTCCTTGGCCGCCACGGCCTTCTCGATCGCGGCGTCGAGGCTGTCGGCGACCTCGTCGAGGTAGCCGTGCCGGACGCGGCGGTGCGCGTGCTCGGCGTCGCATTCGACGACGAGCGCGACGCCCTCGTTCATCGTCACCGCCAGCGGCTGCGCGCCGCCCATGCCGCCGAGCCCGGCGGTGATGGTCAGCGTGCCCGCGAGGCTGCCGCCGAAGCGGCGGGCCGCGATCGCGCCGAACGTCTCGTAGGTGCCCTGCAGGATGCCCTGCGTACCGATGTAGATCCACGATCCGGCGGTCATCTGGCCGTACATCATCAGGCCGAGCGCGTCGAGGCGGCGGAACTCCGGCCAGTTCGCCCAGTCGCCGACCAGGTTGGAGTTGGCGATCAGCACCCGCGGCGCCCACTCGTGAGTCTGCAGCACGCCGACCGGCTTGCCGGACTGCACCAGCAGCGTCTCGTCCTCGCGCAGCGTCGTCAGTTCCCGGACCATCGCGTCGAACGACGCCCAGTTCCGCGCCGCCTTGCCGGTGCCGCCGTAGACGACGAGGTCGTCGGGCCGCTCGGCGACCTCCGGGTCGAGGTTGTTCTGCAGCATCCGCAACGGTGCTTCGGTGCTCCAGCTTCGCGCGGTCAGCGTGCTCCCGCGCGGGGATCGCACGGGTCGGGCTTCGCTCATGGCAACCTCCGGTCCACTGTGGAGTTCGTGAAGCCGGCGGCGGCGTTGCGCACCGCGCCGGAACGGATCAGTTCCTCGGCCGCCGCGATCTCCGGCGCGATGTGGCGATCGGCGCCGGGGCCCGGGACGCGGGTGCGCAGCAGGTCCCGCACGGCGCCGGTGGCCGGCCCCGGCCGCAGCGGCGCGCGCAGGTCGAGGGCACGCGCAGCGGTGAGCAGCTCGACCGCGAGCACGGTCGTCAGGCCGTCGATGGCGCGGCGGAGCTTGCGGGCCGCCGACCAGCCCATCGACACGTGGTCCTCTTGCATCGCGCTCGTCGGGATCGAGTCGACCGACGCGGGCACGGCGAGCCGCTTCAGCTCGGCGACCACGCCGGCCTGCGTGTAGTGCGCGATCATGTGCCCGGAGTCGACGCCCGGGTCGTCGGCGAGGAACGCGGGCAGCCCGTGCGAGCGCGCGACGTCGAGCATCCGGTCGGTGCGGCGGTCGGACATGCTGGCGACGTCGGCCAGCGGGATGGCGAGGAAGTCCAGCGCGTAGGCCAGCGGCGCGCCGTGGAAGTTGCCGTTGGACTCGACCCGGCCGTCGTCGAGCACGACCGGGTTGTCGATGGCGGCCGCGAGCTCCCGGTCGGCCACGGCTTCGGCGTGGGCGACGGTGTCCCTCGCCCCGCCGTGCACCTGCGGCGCGCATCGCAGCGAGTACGCGTCCTGCACGCGCGTGCAGTCGGGGCCCCGGTGGCTCGCCATGATCGGCGAGTCCGCCAGCAGCGCCGACATCCGCGCCGCGGACACCGCCTGCCCCGGGTGCGGGCGCAGGCGCTGGAGGTCGGCGGCGAACACCCGGTCGGTGCCCAGCAGCGCCTCCACGCTCATCGCCGCCGTCACATCGGCCACGTCCAGCAGCGCGGACAGGTCGTGCAGCGCGAGCACCAGCATGCCGAGCATGCCGTCGGTACCGTTGGTCAGCGCCAGGCCTTCCTTCTCCACCAGCACCACCGGCTCGATGCCGGCGTCGGCCAGCGCTTCGGCGGCCGGGCGCAGCCGCCCCGAAGCGTCGAAGACGTCGCCTTCGCCGATCAGCGCGAGTGCGACGGACGCCAGCGGCGCGAGGTCGCCGGAGCAGCCGAGCGAGCCGAACTCGTGCACCACCGGCACGATGCCTGCGTTGAGCATCGCCGCCAGCGCGTGCGCGGTCTCCAGGCGGGCGCCGGTGCGCCCGGTCGCGATCGTGTGCAGCCGCAGCAGCATTTGCGCCCGCACCACCTCCGGCTCCACCGCCGGGCCGGCGCCGGCCGCGTGCGACCGGACGAAGGACTGCTGCAGGGCGACGCGCCGATCGCTCGGGATGTGCCGCACGGCCAGCGCCCCGAAGCCGGTCGACACCCCGTAGGTGGGGCGCTTCTCGGCGGCGAGCGCCTCGATGTGCTTGCGCGTCGCGGCGATGCCCTGCTCGGCGAGCTGGGTCAGTTCCACCCGCGCCGCGGCGCGCGCGACGGCCACGACCTGCTCGCGGTGCAACGGCTCCGGACCAACATTCAGCATGTCGTCCTGCATATCTCCATACCAGCGCGACGGCGCTACCGGCAGAAGCCCGGATGGGGTGAGAATGTCTGGAATACGAGACCGGAACCCGAATGGAGGCGGTCGTGGGCGGCAGCAGCGACGTGCCGGCGCTGCGGCGCGGGCTGGCCATCCTGCGGGTCCTCGCGGGCCGCGCCGGGCCGGTGTCGGCCGGCGTCATCGCCCGCGACCTGGACCTGCCCAGGTCGACGACCTACCACCTGCTGGCCGAGCTGGTCGCCGCCGGCTTCGTGACCCACCTGCCGGAGGAGCGGCGCTACGGGCTGGGCATGGCGGCCTTCGAACTCGGCTCCGCCTACCTGCGCCACGACCCGCTGGAACGCCTCGCCGGGCCGCTGCTGCGGCGGCTGGTGGACCAGGTCGGCTGCACCGCGCACCTGGGCGTCCTGCAAGGCGGCGAGTCGCTGTACCTGATCAAGGAACGCCCGTCCCAGCCGCAGACGCTGGTCACCGACGTGGGCGTCCGGCTGCCCGCGCAGCTGACGGCGTCCGGGCGCGCGATGCTCGCACACCTGCCCGCCGCGCAGGTGCGCGCCCTCCTGCCGTCCAGCGAGCGGTTCGTGCTGCGCACCGACCGGGGCCCGCGGAACCTGCCAGAACTGCGCGGGCTCCTCGCGGTGGAGCGCCGCCGCGGCTGGGCGGTCGAGGACGGTTTCGTGACGGCGGGCTTCGCGTCGGTGGCGTCCGCGGTGTTCGACCACGGCGCACGCCCGATCGCGGCGATCAGCGTGACGTTCCGCCACTTCTGCGACACCCCGGGCGGCGAACCCTGCGCCGAAACCTGGCCCGACCTGGCCGCCCAGGTCCACCAAACGGCCACGGAGCTGACCACCAGAATCAGCGGCCGCACCGCGTGACAGCAAAAATGCATGCACCGGATGCATGCTAACGTGGACCCATGACTAACGTGCAGGTCAGAAACGTTCCCGACGACATCATGGACGCCCTGCGCGCTGAAGCGGAGGAACACGGGCGTTCGCTTCAGCAGCACCTGCTTTCCGTGCTGGAAGAGCACACGGCGCGAACCCGGATGCGGAACATGTTCGCTGAGCTCGACGCGGTTCTCGGCAACGAGCCGGTGCTGACCAAGGACCCCGCGGAAGCGGTCCGCGAGCTTCGCGACGAACAAGACGCGCGCGACGCTGATCGCGCCGAGGGACACTCATGAGCACGGCCGTGATCGACGCCAGTGTCTGGTGCGACGCGCTGCTGCCTGGGGAGCGCCGCGCAGCGGCCCGGGCGGCACTCGAGTCGTACACCAAACTTGCCGCGCCCGAACACCTGCGCTTGGAAATCGCGAATGTCCTGCGCCGTCATGCGCGGAACGAACTCAGCGACGTCCAGGCGTCGGCGGTGCTCAACGTCATCCGGGAAATGGCGATCGAAGTCGTTCCCACGGCCGACCTGCTACCGAGGGTGTGGGAGCTGCGCGGCAACCTCACGGCTTACGAAGCCGCCTACGTCGCGACAGCGGAACATCTCGGCGCCCCGCTGCTCACGCGAGACAAGGGCCTGCTTGCGCAGGCTGGACTCGTGCGCTGCGCGATCCAAGCCGTCTGACCGGCGAACACTCACGAGGATCAGAGGCCTGCCGAGGCGACGAATTCCTTGGCGACGTCCGCCGGGTTGGCCTTCTCGACCTCCAGCTTGCGGTTGAGCTCCGTGAGCTTGTCCGTGTCGAGGGCGCGGGACACCTTGTTCAGCGCCTCGGCCTGCTGCGGGCTCAGCTTCCCCTTGTGCACCAGCGGAACCACGTTCTGCGCCGGGAACATGTTCTTCGGGTCGTCCAGCTTCACCAGGTTGTTCGCCGCGATCTGCGACGAGGTGGTGAACAGGTTCGCCACCTGGATCTGCCCGCCGGTCAACGCGTTCACCGTGATGGTGCCCGCCTCCACGGGGAGGATCTCCTTGAACCGGCAGCCGTAGTCCTCCGCGATCTTGGCTTCCCAGCGGGACTTCCACTCCGCCGGCGCGCCGAGCACGAGCTCGCCGCAGCGCGGCCCGAGGTCGGCCATCGAGCGCACCCCGGTGCCCGCGGTGGCGGCGGTGACGGTCAGCACGTCGGAGTCCTCCGCCGGGGACTGCTCCAGCAGCTCCATCTCGCCCGGCGCGACCTTCTTCAGCTGGTCGTAGACCTGCTGCGTCTCGGTCGCCGGCGACTGCGGGTCCAGGTACTGCAGCAGGTTCCCGGTGTAGTCGGGCACCACCGCGAGCTCGCCGTTGCGCACCGCGTTCACGTAGAACTCCCGGGCGCCGATGCGCGGCCGGGTCTCCACCTCGGCACCGGTGGTCTTCAGCGCCTCGGCGTAGATGTGCATCAACAGCTCGCTCTCGGCGAAGTCCGCCGAGCCGACCACCAGCGCGCCACCGGCGTCCCGGTTGGCCTCCAACGGGTTCTGCGAACCGCAGCCGGTCAGCAGCAGCGCCGCCGCGGCGGCGCACACCAGCAACCGCTTCATCAATCCTTACCTCCTCGTCGGGCGGCCAGCACCAGACCGCGCGGCACCAACAGCCGGGTCGCGCCGGCCAACACCAGGTCGAGCAGGACCGCGAGCACCGCGATGACGATCGCGGCCGAGGCCATCTGCGCGTAGTCGCTGATCTTCAACCCGTCCAGCAGGATCCGCCCCAGCCCGCCGAGCCCGACGTAGGCCGCGACGGCCGCGGTGGCGACCACCTGCAGCATCGCGCTGCGCACGCCGCCGAACAGCAGCGGCAGCGCGGTCGGCAGCTCCACCTGCCACAGCCGCTGCATCGGCGTCATGCCCATGCCCTTGGCCGCGTCGACCGCGTCGGCGGGCGCGTTGCGGACCCCGGCGTAGGCGCCGGAGAGGATCGCCGGGATGGCGAGGATGACCAGCCCGGCCAGCGCCGGGCCTTCCCCGAGCCCGAATCCCAGCACCAGCAGCGTCACCACGCCCAGCGTCGGCAGCGCCCGCATCGCGTTGCTGAGCCCCACCACGAACACCGCGCCGCGCCCGGTGTGTCCGATGTAGACGCCGAGCGGCACGGCCACCACGGATGCGACGGCGACCGAGAGCACGCAGTAGTACAGGTGCAGCAGGGTTTGCGCCAGGATTCCGCCCGGCCCCGTCCAGTGCGCCGGGTCGGTCAGCCAGGCGATCAGCTCGCCGATCATGCGCCGCTCACCCCCGCCCGCGCCCACGGCGTCAGCATCCGCCACAGCGCCACCAGCAGCAGGTCGACCACCAGGGCCAGCAGCACGGTAAGCACGATGCCGACGATGATCTGCTCCGGGTAGTCCAGCTGGAATCCGGCGGTGAACAGCCGCCCCAGGCCGCCGATGCCGACCAGCGCACCCACGCTGACCAGGCTGATGTTGCTGACCGACGCGACCCGGACGGCGGCCGCCAGCACTGGCACCGCCAGCGGCAGCTCCACGGCCAGGAACCGCCGGCCGGAGCGGTAGCCCATCGCGGTCGCGGCGGTGACGATGTGCGCGGGCACCGAGTCCAGGGCGTCCCGGACCGGCCGCACCAGCAGCGCCGCGGTGTAGAGCGTCAGGGCGATGATCACGTTGACCGAGGAGAGCAATGGCGTGCCCAGCAGCCCGGGGATGATCACGAACAGGGCCAGCGACGGGATCGTGTAGAAGATGTTCGCGCCGCCCTGCAGCAGGCCGCGCAGCCAGCGCACCTGCTGCGCGAGGCGGCCCAGCGGCAGCGCCACCAGGACCCCGAGCAGCAGCGGCAGCAGCGCGAGGTAGATGTGCTGGCCGAGTTGCTCCAGCACCATTTCCCGGTTGCTGGGGCTTTCGAAGAAATCGATCATGGCAGCCCTTCGCCGGCCTCGCGGCGATGCTGCTCGATCAGGCCGAGCACGTGTTCGGCGGTGATCACGCCGACGTAGCGGCCGTCGCCGTCGACGACGACGCCGAGCCCGGACGGCGCGGACAACGCCGCGTCCAGCGCTCCGCGCAGCGCGGTGTGCTGGGTGTGCAGCGAGCCGCCGGCGACCAGCTGCGCCTCAGCCAGCTCACCATCCACAGTGGAGCCCGGCGGGAGCCAGCCGCGCGGCCGGCCGTCGCCGTCCAGCGCGAGCCGCCAGCGCTGCTCCGGCGCCACCCGCGTCCCCACCTCGACCGTGGCCACCGGTTTCGGGCTCAGCCCGTCGGAGTCCACGAAGGACAGTCGCCGGTAGCCGCGGTCCTTGCCGACGAAGGAGGTCACGAAGTCGTCGGCCGGCTCCGCGAGCAGGTCGTCGGGCGCGGCGTACTGGACGAGGTGCCCGCCCTGGCGCAGCACCGCGACCTTCTCGCCCAGTTTCACGGCCTCGTCGATGTCGTGCGTGACGAACAGGACCGTCTTGTCCAGCTCGTCCTGCAGCCGCAGCAGTTCGTCCTGCAAGCCCTCCCGCACCACCGGGTCCACGGCGCTGAACGGCTCGTCCATCAGCAGCACCGGCGGATCGGCGGCCAGCGCCCGGGCCACCCCGACGCGCTGCTGCTGACCGCCGGAGAGCTGCGCCGGGTAGCGCTTGCCCAGCTCCTGCGACAGCCCCACCAGCTCCAGCAGCTCGCTCGCGCGCCGCCGCGCCTCCTGCTTGCTGCGACCGTCCAGCACGGGCACCGTCGCCACGTTGTCGAGCACGTTGCGGTGCGGGAACAGCCCGGCCTGCTGGATCACGTAGCCGATGCCGCGGCGTAGCTGCGCGGGATCGCGCCGGCGGACGTCGTCGCCGCCCACCAGCACCGTTCCCGACGACGGCTCGATCATCCGGTTCACCATCCGCATCAGGGTGGTCTTGCCGCACCCGGACGGCCCCACCAGGACGGTGATCGTGCCAGCCCCCACCGACAGGCTCAGCTCTTGGACGGCGACAGTGCCGTTGTCGTACTGCTTTCGCACGGCCTGGAACTCGATCAACCGAGCCCCCTCGTAGATCGTCGCGGTCCCCCAAACCTGGCCGACCATAGCCGGATCGGCGGAATCGTGCGATCGACCGATACCTTCACGTGATCTTCTCAACAGCCCGCTCCCACGAACTGAGAACCGGCGCGGCAGCGGCGGCGCCAGGCACGCCGTAAGGTTGAGAACCCGATGAACACTGCTCAGCACCCCGCAACTCCCGAGCCCGTCGACGCCGTGCACGCGGTGCTCGCCGACGCCGGAGTCCTCGCCCGACGGCTGCGCGAAGTCCTCGCCCAGCTCGCCGAAGACGCGCTGCCGCTCGACGAACTGATCCGCCGGACGGCCGTCACGCGGCGCACGGTCGAAGACCTGCTCGCCGCCGCGTGCCCCGACGTCGAAGCCTCCGGCGACGCGTACCGGCTGACGCCGGAAGCCCGCGACCGCTACCGGCAGCGCTTCGCGCTGGACGAGCTGCGCGCGGCTGCGCCCACCGGCGCCGAGCAGCTGGAGCGGGTGCGCGACTTCGTCGAGAGCGGCCCGGCGCCTACGGCGGCGCTCGACCACGTGACGGCTACGCCGGAAACCGCGCTGCGCCGCGCCGAATGGCTGCGCGACAACTACGACCTGCGCGGCGCGCAGGTGCTCTGCCTGGGCGACCACGACCTGACGTCGTTGGCGTTGAGCATGGTCGTGCCGTCGGCGTCGGTGACCGTGGTGGACGTCGACGAGCGCATCCTGGAGCACATCGACTCGGTCTCGGCCGAGCACGGCTTCGCCGTCCGCACGTTGCACGCCGACCTGCGGTTCGGGGTGCCGCCGGTGCTGGAGAGCTGCGCGGACCTGGTGTTCACCGACCCGCCGTACACCCCGGAGGGCATCGGGTTGTTCGCGACTCGGGCCGCCGAGTGCCTGGCCGGCCCGAACAGCCGACTGCTGATCGCCTACGGCTACAGCCCGCGGACCCCGGCGCTGGGGCACAAGGTGCAGCAGGAGCTGCTGCGGCTGGGCATGGTGTTCGAGGCGATCCTGCCGCGGTTCCACCGGTACTTCGGCGCGCAGGCCATCGGCAGCGCCAGCGACCTGTACGTGTGCCAGCCGACCGCGCACACCCGCAAGCTGGCGCTGCGCCAAGCACCGGGGATCTACACGCACGGCCCGCAGTCGGTGGAGGCGCTGGAGGCCTCCGCGCCCGCGGAGTTCCTGCAGGCGATCGGCGAGCGGGTCGGCGGCCCGGTCGCGTCGCTGCGGGATCCCGGCTGGCCCCGGCCGATCCGGCAGCAGCAGGGCGCACCGGTGTTCGACCTGCGGGCCGACCCGGGGCCGTGGCTGCTGCGGATGTTGTTGGCCTGCAACGCCGATCGCGCCGGATTCGTGGTCCCCAACAACCACCCGGACATCACCAGCGAGCGCGCTCAGCACGCCCTTTCCGAGCTGGTCGCGGCGAAGTACCGGCTGCGGTTCCACCGCAGCAGCCCGGACTCGAAGCACGCGATCCTGGTGGCGGATCTGGCGGAGACCCCGACGGTCGCGCACTACCTGCTGACCCGGGCGCACGGCAAGGTCGGCAACGTCTGGCGGGAGGCGCTGATCGCGCACTCCGAGGCGGACCTGACCAAGCGCGAAGCCCGGGAACGGGTCGCCGCGCTCGCCTCGAACGCCGCCGACCTCGAACTGCGCCTGATCGACCTGCCCCGCCACCGAATCGCCGAACTGCTCCGCTCCGCGACGCCGTAACGGCCGTGAATTCCCTGGGGCGCCGGCGTTTCCGCTGGCAACGGGGCCGTGTGTACTTTGTGCTGCTATAGCGACACAAAGTACA